>JAJYVK010000457.1 GCA_021792075.1 Actinomycetes bacterium
CCGGGTCTTGGCATCGGCACCTCTCAAGACCCAGTCTAGCAGAGAAATGGTACTAAGTTAACGGTATTGCGTGTTAGTCCGAACCAACCTTCACCACTAGCTCTAGTGTTGGTGCAACATCACATTGATCTCCTTCAAATAAAATCGTAGTCGATGCATACTCCTCTATGAGGGCAGGTCCCTTAATCACAGTACCGCCACAAAGCCGGTCACGCGCGTAAACGGGTACAACTACTGGACTTCCGCTAGCATCGAGGTACACCTCTGTGTAACAACTCGGGACGGCATCTTCGGCGACAACAGGCTGGGACGGTAACTGAGGTTTAGTCCTTACACCAACAGTCGTCACCCGGAGGTTTACGCACTCCACCTGCTGGGTGGGTGCATCGTGTCCAAAGCGTAAACTCTTGTCCCTCGTAGCGCATATCAAGCACTGCGGCCACTCGAACGTCTTCCAATCGATCTTCTCGCACCGCGGCGATGCGACCTATCATTCGGCGATACGTACTTAGCAAGTGGGCCGGGTCCACACGATCCAGTCGCTTAAATACTGTCTGAACTGCGTCATGCTTTTCGTCGCTTAGCAACATGCCCACCGCTGAAAAATGGCCGGGAAACCGAGGGACAACAACGGTCGGGAGGTGAAGCTCTCGGGCAATCGCTAGGGCATGCAAGGGCCCCGCGCCTCCGGAAGCAAGTAGTACGAAGTCGCGGGGATCGTAGCCCTTGGCTACTGATACTTCGCGGACCGCCAGCGACATCTTTGAATTGGCAATCTCTAGAATGCCATGAGCCGCAGCTATTACATCGAGGCCTAGCGGACGCGCAATCTGCTCCTCGATACCTACACACGCCGCGCTCACGTCAAGAGTCATTTCCCCTCCCATGAAGGCGCAAGCACGAATCCTTCCAAGCGCCACGTTCGCGTCGGTTATCGTCGGCTTCGAGCCCCCTCGACCGTAGCAAATCGGTCCAGGCTCAGATCCAGCACTCCGGGGACCTACATTCAACTGACCGACCTCATCGAGCCACGCTATACTGCCGCCTCCCGCGCCAACCTCAACTACGTCAACAACTGGACTTAATACTGGATGGCCTTCCGCGTACCCCCCCAAATAATACCCCTCCGCCACAATTGGCGTGCTCTCCCTTATCAGACTCGCCTTAGCAGTTGTACCACCCATGTCGAAGGATATCACATTCGAAAACCCGAGCTCCCGACCAATTTCAGCTGCAGCAACAATCCCGCCAACCGGTCCAGACTCCATCATTGCCACTGGTTTTCGCACCGCTGTCTCTGGGACCATGACACCGCCATTAGACTGCATGATCCATAGCGAGCCGCGAAAGCCGCCACCTTTCAGACGACGATCAAGTTCATTAACATACGAACTAACCCTAGGACCCACGTATGCGTTGACGACTGTCGTTGATGTGCGCTCGTATTCTCGGTACTCACGTAAAATTTCGTGTGACAGCGAAACGTAAACACTTGGCAGCTCGCTTCGAACAATCTCGCCGACACGGCGCTCGTGGTCAGGGTTGACGTAGGAGTGGAGAAGGCAGACAGCCACCGCCTCGACCCCGCCCCCACGCAGATTTTCACATATCTCATACACCGACTCATCATCCAAAGGAATCAAGACCTCTCCGGAGGCCAACAATCGCTCATTCACTTCGAAGGTCAACGCGTAATCGACTAGGGGACGAGGCCTACGGAAAAAAATGTTATAAGCCTGAGGCCGGTTGCCCCGTCCAATCCTATAAACGTCCCTCGTACCGCGCGTTAAAATGAGAGCTGTCTTCGCGCCTTTCCTTTCCAGTACCGTATTGATTGCAATGGTCGAGCCGTGGATTACTTCTGTCGCGTCGCCGAGGAAGCTATGACTTTTATCAATGCAATCCATAATTCCGTCTACTAGTGCCCGGTGCGTAGTCAGACTTTTAGCGTAACTCAGGCGACCGGTACGCGAGTCATACGCTACAAGGTCTGTGAAGGTTCCTCCAATGTCAACGGCAATACAATAACTATTATTCACCGCAACCCTCTCTAAATAATAGGCAAACTCAAAGAGCTAAAGTAGCATAAAACGATTTCTCGTATTAACTCCCAAAAAAGAACAGAACCCCCTTCAGACTTCTAAATGTAGCTCACAAAGCATAACCCCGAAACTCAACAGCGCCAACTAAATTATATTATCACAAAGCGACATCAGATCCGAGAGCTCATTCGCTTGTACCTCCACTTAGAGCTTGATAATCTTGGTGGATTCAATCGGTCGTCGCAACACTTCGATCACGGAGGTGTGCAATGGGACAAGACACCGAGCAGTTACCGGAGGTGCCTAGAAGTGCCAGGAGGCAGTGGGCGACGGATTGGGCCTTGCGCCCGCCGATGCGTTCCCCGGGGCGTCCAGAGCCCTCACGGGCAGTGCAGCGGGAGTTCTGGTGACTGATCGCCACAGGGATCACGACAGCCGAGGCGGCGGCTGGCGTGGGCGTGTCGGTGCCGGTCGGTACGCGCTGGTTCCGCCATGCTGGTGGGATGCCACCACTGAACTTGACAGATCCCACGGGCCGCTATTTATCCTTTGCCGAGCCTTAAGAGATCGCGCTGTTTTACGCGCAGTCTGTAGGGGTACGTGAGATCGCCCGCCAGTTAGGCCGTGACCCCTCGACAATCTTTTGAGAACTTCGCTCCAACGCGGCGAGAAGAAGCGGGAAGTCCGAGTATGAAACGTTAGTCGCCCAGGAAAAGGCCCAGCAGGCCGCTAAGCGACCGAAGACAACAAAGCTTCTAAGCAACCACCAGCTTCAT
>JAJYVK010000458.1 GCA_021792075.1 Actinomycetes bacterium
GTAGAGGCGGGTTGTCAGGGCACCATGCGCGTGAAAATCGAGGTGCATGGAAAGAGGGCTCATACCGCAAGACCTTGGGCGGGCGTAAACGCCATTCACCGTTTGGGCGGCTTTATCTCTCGGATCGAAAATGTTGCACTTGACAACCCTGTCATCGACGGGCTGCAGTTCCAGGAAGCGCTCCAGATAGTGAAGGTCATGGGAGGGGTCGCCAACAATGTCGTGCCGGATCTTGCCACGATGGTGGTAAACCATCGTTTTGCTCCCGACAAGGATGTCGAGAGTGCCTTTGCTTTTATAAGGTCTTTGGTCGGAGATCTGTTGGAGCCGGAAAATGGAGATACCATCACTTTGGAGGAGGGCGTACTTGGCGCAGTTCCTTACCTGGACAATGAGTTGATCTCGAAGCTCATGGAAGTGTCTGGCGAACCTCCTCGGGCGAAGCTCGGCTGGACTGATGTGGCCTTTTTCTCTGCCAGGGGTATTCCGGCGACTAATTTTGGGCCTGGAGATCCCCTTGTTGCTCATACGAAGGACGAGTTTGTAGAGATTTCCGAGATTGAATCGGTGTTCTCTTCGATGAGGTCGGCCCTAGGTGGCTAGAGAGATCGCAGAACGTTGACAACGCGGCCGTAGATTGTGACCTCACTCGAGGGAAATACCATCGGCGTAAAAGCGGGGTTCGAGGGAATCAGGGTGACGTAGCCCCCGTTTGTTGTGATCCTTTTGATTGTGGCCTCGTCATTGGGAGTCCCGACGACGGCGATCTGATTGGGCTCGACACTTTGTTGACGGCGGACCACGACAAGGTCTCCGTCGAGAATCGCGTCGCCGGTCATCGACTCACCAACTACTTTCAGGATAAAGAGTTCGCCACTGCCGGTCAATGAGCGAGGAAGTGAAAGGGAATCGATGATCTCCTGTTCTGCCAAGACGCCTGCTCCTGCTGCGACGCGGCCAACGACAGGCACCTGAACGGTCTCGCCTTCCTTGGAGAACTCCCCAGATACTTCATGGCTCCAGTTGACGGTGATGCTTCGTGGTTTGGTGGGATCCTTGCGTAGATAGCCGAGTTGCTGGAGCACCTTGAGCTGTGCATGGACTGAAGAGGATGAGGTAAGGCCTACTGCCTCTCCTATCTCTCTCACGGAAGGAGGGTAACCTCGAAGCCGCTGCTGAGAAACGATGAATTCAAGTATGGATTTCCTAATTGGAGTGAGTGCCTTTGTTCTGGCTTCGGTCATTTTTCCCCGTTTATGTCACAGCCATTCCTGATAATGGTTTCAGAAGGCTTTCGTCCTGGTTGACGCCCAGAATAGCAGGAATGACAAGAGAATGCAAACAAATGTTCGGAACAAGTGGAGAAGCGAACAGATGTTCGTATATAATGGCGGCAAAGCGACAGCCCAAAGTTGGATTGGAGGGGAAGCATTGGTTGCCATTCAAGACGTTTCGACCCGAAGGCAGTGCGGGCCAGGAGCTCTAAGTCTCGTAGATGGTGGCGACGCGGGCAAGGCAAGGCGGCTATACCAGGGCCATCGTGTGATCAACTTGCTCCGCAACATTGTGATAGCAGGTACGGTCTCCATAATGCTTCTCGTCGCGTATTCGATTGGAATATCGTCAACGTCAAGGCCGTCGACGAAGAATGTCTCTCAAATAGGCTCTAGGACGGCCCCGTATCTCATTTATACAGTAAAGCCTGGCGACTCCGTCTGGTCGATAGCGAGCCGTGTCGCGGCAACGCCGGCGCAGGTCCCCTATATTGCCAAGGAGATCGCGTCGTTGGAGGGCGGCGCCGTTTTGCAGCCTGGCACTGTGCTCAACATAGCATATTAAGGCAGAGGCGCTTAAAGCGCAGTTTTCGGACACAGTGGTGACTATCCCGGTAGGATCATAATGTGTCTAATGAGATGCGGTAGTGGAGCCTTAAAGTGCGCTGTCCCGTTTGTGGTGATCTAGAAGACAAAGTAATCGATTCGAGAACAGCTGAGGATGGCCGCTCGATCAGGAGAAGGCGTGCCTGTCTCTCGTGTGGTCGAAGATTCACGACATTCGAGCGAATCGAGGAACTCTCACTTTTGGTGGTTAAGCGTTCCGGGCACAAAGAGCCATTCGATCGTTCCAAGATAGTGTCCGGCGTTAGATCGGCACTGAAGAACAGGCCGGTTGGCGAGGATGAGATAGAAGCGCTGGCCGCAGACATAGAGGATGCTCTTCGAGCAGAGTGTGTCGATGTTTCCTCTCAACAGGTTGGAAGGATGGTTCTAGAACACTTGCGCGATCTCGACGAGGTTGGATATCTGCGCTTCGCCTCTGTCTATAAAGGCTTTGCTGATGTGAAAGACTTCGAGCGTGAGTTCAGCTATCTTTCCAAGGACACTGAGCCAAAGAAGCCCAAAGCTTAGCGTATGCTTGATCAATCTGAACGACAGGCACCCCTTTTGGGAGGGGAAGTCAGTGGACGCCTATGGAGTTTTCAAAGTGGGGTAAGTGCAGATGTTTGATGCAAAGCACATGACTGTGTGTTCTTCGAGAATCATCCCCGCATCGCCGAAAGAGATTTTCGAAATACTGGCCACGCCTTCGCTGCACCGAAGCATTGATGGTTCCGGGACTGTGCAGGGTAGTAATCACGGACCTGAGCGTCTTTACATGTCGGCAAAGTTTGGGATGAGCATGAAGATGTTTGTCCCATACCGTATTACAAACACTGTTGTAGAGTTCGAGGAGAACAGGCTGATCGCTTGGCGCCACTTCGGCGGGCATATCTGGCGATACAAATTGAGCGAGGTGGAGGGTGAAA
>JAJYVK010000003.1 GCA_021792075.1 Actinomycetes bacterium
TTGCTACTTCGACGCTGCGGCGAATGCCTCCACATCTGAGACCGCCTGCTTCAACGTTGAGACTTCTTCGACCTTCAACTTAGGTGTCGCCTTAGAAAGAGCTGCCTTGTACTCCTGGGGTGGCACCAGGAAGAGCCTCGCGCCGGCACGCTCTACCGCGACGGTCTTCTGAGGCACCCCGCCTACGTCGCCAACTGCGCCATCGGGAGAAATCGTCCCAGTTGCCGCAATGGTATTGCCCTTGGTCAGCCCTCCCCCTTCAAGGCGATCAATGATGCCAAGCGTGAAAGCCAGTCCAGCGGATGGACCGCCGATGCCTGGGGTCGAGATGCTCACTTTGAACGGGGTGCTGTAGCTCACCCCATCTGCTATGCTCACCCCGAGGTACGCCTTGGCCGGATCCCCTGGTCGCGATCCCAATGTCACTGACACGGTCTTGTAAGGATTGCTGGCGGATGCCCTATCGGCGACCTGTGCCGCAGGGATGAAGGTGATCCGAATCGAGTCTTTCGGATGGAACTTCGAGATCACGCTGACTAACTGCGCTGCAGACGTCACGGCGGTTCCATTGACCCCCGTGATCAGATCCCCGGGATGGAGCAGAGAAGAGACAACCGAGACTTTGGCGATTCCGGCGACCATGGCACCCTTTATCAAGTTCAGGTTATAGCCAAGGTATCCTAACGCCGCCAGCGTAGCCGCCTCCTGCGACTGTTTCATCTCGTCAAGCTGAGTCGGGATGAACGAAGAGGACGGGGTGGTGCCGAGAATTTCAGAGCTTGGGACAAGCTCTACGTTCGGGTTGGTCTTGTCTATGAGCCACTCCAGAGGTGAGACGGGACCTAGCCTGACATCCGTCATCAGGATGTGGCTTGCGCTGGTCGAGTTCGACCTGCCCTGGATGGTGATGAGCTTGGAAACTTCTTGTGCCGTGCCAGGAGCGATAGCCCAGATTGGCAGGTTCACAAAGGACACTATCGCAAGGATGATGACGGCTATCGCAGCCAGCGCGATCCTCCTCCTCGTTGATTTCACCTTCGCTCCTGAAGATTCCAAGTAGACTTCCATTAATTCCTATCAACTAATTTCAACTTATTAGCATCGGGCCTAGCTCGATGATTCGACCACCAAGTTCCAGGTTCGCCATTGAGCATCAACAAGTGTAAAAGAGAAGAGCTCCAGAACCGTCTCGATCTCATCGTCGCTTCATATACCGGTGACTCAGGACGTGCCAAAACATCGCTTGCCTCCAGAAATCCAAAGCTTCGAGCCTCGGCGCTCCGGGCGCTCCACAAACTCGGGGAGCTGGGTGCCGACGATCTCAGGAACGCCCTGGACGATCAAGACCCTGGTGTTAGGAGGTGCGCCTGTGAACTAGCCGCCACATATCCCAGAGTCTCTCTTTCAAGATCGCTCCTAGACTCCGACCCATTCGTGGTTGAAATGGCGCTTTGGGCGTCCGGGGAGCGAGAGGAGTCGAAAAACCTGGAGTTGATCTGCAGATTGGCGACCGACCACTCTGAATCACTCGTCAGAGAGGCTGCGATAGCTGCACTTGGCGCCATAGGGGACGAAAGAGGCCTTGATACGATCCTAGGAGCCAGCTCAGACAGACCCAACGTCCGCCGGAGAGCGGTGGTAGCAATGGCGGCATTCGAAGGGGATCGAGTCACCGAGGCGTTGAGAGTCGCTGCCACAGATAGAGACTGGCAGACCAGGCAGGTGGCGGAGGACCTGCTCGAAATCACTGAAGGCTCCCTCGATTAGCGCTTGTTACGAGTGTGCGCCCCATATCTTGCAAGCCCTCTAACTGTTGAATAGCGCGGCTCGTCTGCGACTTCAACAGGAATCTTCACCAAGCCTGCGATTGCATCCGCGAGACCGAGAAGGCGGGAATTCCCCCCGCACAGGTGGACACCACTTATCACCAGATCCTGCGCAAGTTCTGCCGGGCAGTGCGAAAGGTTGTCCAAGATCACGTCGATGACTCGTTTGATCGGGTCGGTTATGACGTCTCGAACGCTCCCCTCGTCTATTTCTACCGCAACGGGCACTCCACTGGCCAGGTCCCTGCCAAAAAAAGAGCTAATGTATCTCGGCGGCTCATCGGTTACATTGGCCAGCGCGAGCTTCACCTCTTCTGCGGTAGCTTCGTCTATTGATGCATTATCCCTGTACTTCAGTAGTGCCATGATTGCACGGTCAAGGTCATTGCCTCCGCAAAAGGCGTGAGATTCCGCCACCACGCCGCCGAAAGCTACTATCCCGCTGAGTGTCGTAGCAGCGCCAAGATTCACAGCCATGACGCCACTGGGTTCGTAGACGTCAAAACCCATTCCAATTGCCGACGCCATGGTGCTGTCAAGACTCTCGACCTCGCTAAGACCGGCATTTCTCAGTGCAGTCATGAGAGATCGGGACTCCACCAGGGTCGCAGAAGCTGGAAGCGCAACAATTGTCCTGGGTCTAAAGAAGCGCCTGATAGAAAGGGCCCGAAGTAAGGCTTGAACATAGTGATCCAGGAGCTCCGTGCTAGATACCCTCCCGTCCCGTATCGGCCGCTCAACCACAACATAGCCAGATACACGGCCTACGACATCTCGTGCTTCGTTACCTATTCCGATCACTCGGCCGGAGCGCTTGTCGTAGGCAATCAGCGTTGGCTCGTCAAAGATGATGTCGCTCTGGTCGTCACAAACGACTGTGTTGGCACTTCCAAAATCTACGGCAAGCAGACTAGCCAGCTTTGGTACCTCGAGAGTGTGACGTAGGACGTGAACCTCGAGAAGATGACAGCGCCTTCATAGACCTGGCAAAATCATCGACGTCCGTCGCAATAGGGCGTGGTCTTCTCTCCCTGATCGATATGACCAGTCCAACCAGGACCAGGATCGCCACTGGAATTCCCAGATAAAGCAGGTTGGTCATCTCTTACAACTCCTCGATTGAAACAATCTCATGGGGATCGGATCCCCAATCGCTACCACCGGCCCACTGCTCCTTCTTCCAGATTGGAACTGAGACCTTCAATGTATCTATACAAAATTTAGCAGCCTCAAAAGCTGAGCCTCGATGTTCAGCTGAGACAACGATGAAAACCGAAGACTCGGTTACGGACATCTTCCCCACACGATGTAGGATTGCCACTTTGTGCAGCTGTGGCCACTGCTTGGCAGCCGCGTCGGCTATCTCGCCAAACTTTGGAACCACGAATTCCTCGTATGCCTCGTATTCAAGCAGGCTCACCCCCGGCCTGCCCTCTGACTGGTTCCTAACCGTACCCGAGAAAGAGACTACAGCCCCGCAGGCGGGATCGACCGCCCACTCCATCACTTCATTCAGTGGAAGTGGTGTTCGAAAGATGGCTATCCAACGATCTCCAGTTGGAGGTACACGTGATGAGGAGGTGCCTGCTTTTACTCTGCCCACGTATCCATCATAAGATAGATGTCGGGCTTAGGCAGTGTTAGTGGCACCTGAACACCTCACTAAAGATATGTTAGGTAGCCTAAATGGATGGACATGAGCGACGACTGGGCAGATGAACCAGATTTGCCTGAACACGTTCCTCCTCAAGAGGACCGACTATGGTCGCATCCATCGGAATATCGAGGACCGCATAAAGAGCAAAGCCGTCGCATCGTCGTCTTCCTCTCAGCATTGGGGCTGATTCTGGTCGGCCTTATAGTCGCAAAGACGGCCTGGCCAACCACTACCATCGATCAGAAGACAAAGGCGACGCCCACTTCAACGCTGAGCATCGGAACCTCGACTTCCAATCACATAGAAGATCTCGCCAAAGCCCTAGTAGCGATAGAGCTGCCGGGCAAGCAAAGCAGAACCATCTACGGCCTCGCGATATCCCCCGATGGCTACATTCTCGTACCTGCAAATTTAGTGGGTACCGGGAAAGTCTTCTCCGCCCGCACAACGGGCAATCCTCCGATGCCAGCCAGACTCGTCGCCGAGAGTGCATCTGCCGACACGGCCGTGTTCAAAGTCTCGGCCGTGTTGTCTGACTACATCAGTGGAACCAGCCAGAAGGTCGCCAGTCCTGGAGAGATGACCATAGGAATCGGACCGAACTCCACATTCAGCAAACCGAACCTTGTAATCTCCCAGATACAGCAGACCGGAATGCAGCAGATCCTTCCAGGTGGACAGAGATCGGAGAACACTTATCTCGCCGATCCTGCTCAAAAGTTCAATCCTGAAGGCCTTCTCTTTGTGGACAGCCAGGGCAACCCTCTTGGCCTTGGGCTTGGCACTATCTCAAACAAATGGGTCATAGCGCCACTTTCTTCCATGCTCGCGGAGGCCCAGAAAATCGAGCTAGCCAACGGCGCTCCGCAGGGATGGCTCGGAATTGTGGGGATTTCCGCCTCGTCGCCGCCGAACACTAAGACACCCACCAGCAAGGGGGTAATCGTATATAGCGTCACATCCCATTCCCCGGCACAAAAGGCTGGGATACAACCCAACGATGAGATAGTGGCACTCGACAACGAACCGGTCGCAACTCTTCAGCAGCTTCAGAGCATGCTCGCGCAGTTTCCGAGCGGAAGCCAGGTTACCCTTACAATTGCCCGGCAAGCTCGGACCTTTGACAAAACTATTCAGCTAGGCGTGAACTCTCAGGGCTAATCAGTTCCTCGCAACCATTGCGACTACGATGGATGTATGACAAATCCCTTCGGTTCTGGGTCCAACCCATTCGAGTTCCTTCTCGGCGACATTTTGAAAATGCTCGGATCACAGAAGGGAATGCATTCAGAGATGGCCAGACAGATGGCCATATCGGTTGCGAATGTTCCGGCAGATCAACCCAATGTGGACCCACTCGACAGAATCCAGTACGAAGAGTTGACCCAGATACTGCAAATACATCTCCAGAACTTCGCGGGTCTCCCGCCAGCTTTGAGCCACAACACCAAGCTCGAAGCTGTGACCAGGGTCGAATGGGCCTCGAGAACAGTCTCAGACTGGGAAAAATACGCTAACATGCTGCAGAAGGTAGCAGAGGTTCACGAGGACCAGAAGGAGATCGGCTCTGAACTGCCAAGCCAGATCGAGGAGCCTGAGAATTTCACGCAAATGATTCAAGGTCTCTCGAAGGTGCTCGGACCTGCAATGATCGCCATGCAGCTCGGCTCCATGGTGGGCCATTTGGCGAGGGTGGCGTTCGGATCATTCGAAATTGCGGTTCCACGTCCGACCAATGCCGTTGGCATGATCATCCCATTCAATGTCGATTCATTCGCGCGGGAATGGGAGATGCCTCTTGACCAAGTGAGGCTTTGGGCCACGCTGAGAGAGATGGTAATGTCAACCCTCCTCTCGGTTCCACTGATATCGGAGCGGGTGGACGAGCTGATCAGCAAGCACATCGAAGCATCCGCTGCAAACCTCAACCAGATCCAGGACCGACTCACCAAGCTCGATCTGACCAGCCCCGAAGGGCTTCAGGCGGCGCTCTCCGACCCCACGGGAATCTTCGGGCCCGAGGAGCAAAGTGATGCTCAGAGGAGGATCCTCGATGACATGCGAACCACGATGGCGGTCATCGAGGGTCTGACCTCGAATGCCATGACAACACTTGGCAGCCGACTGCTAGGGAACTCCACTGCAATAGACGAGGCCTTCCTCAGAAGACGGATAGAAAGATCTGACGGGGAACGCCTATCGGAGCAGTTCTTTGGAATCGAGATCACTCGAGCTGGTATCGAAGAAGGCCAGGACTTCGTCCGAGGCGTCATCGAAAGAGGCGGAGAAGAGGGGCTGTCACCGCTATGGACCCGCAAGGAGGCATTCCCCACACCATCCGAACTGGTGGCCCCAGGGCTCTGGCTAGCCCGCTTGGAACTCGAGGATTGACCATGTGCTCAATGAACTCCGGACTTGACGCTGGGCAACAATAGGACCCGTCAGAGAGCGCCATACCGCTTGAATGAGGCGATCGCCAGCGGGGATTGTGCCTTTATACGGCTCTCTAAAAATCGTCGTCGTCAGATCCAATTCCGAGATCCCACTCCAGGATTATTCCCTCCCGCTCTGCATCGCGCACGATCCTCTCCCTGTTGCGCTTGAACTGAGGGTCATGGGGAGGAAGCAGTAGCAGCCGGGCGTTCACTCGCTGGCGAAAATCCTCGATTATGGACCGATCCCCGGTTACGCCTACGACATCCCAGTGCGGAGCTACGGGACCCAGGTAGATTATCTTGATCTTTGCAACTGGGATGTTCTCGGTTTGCGAATCACCTGGCATGGCTGATGCTCCTTGATCATGGTCTCACTACAGAATACGCCTTCGAACTCCAAGCTTAGGCTGATAGGTCAAGACGCCTGAGCCAAGTCGCAATAACGAAGCAGCCTAAGCGCACCGCCCCAGCCGCGAATCGCCATTCAAGGTTGGGCGACCGTGTTCCCGATAGTGGTGTAGGCAATGAGCAGCATTGGAAGCAGCCAGGCCATCACGATCAAAACCGAGTTGAACAGTCTTGGCTTCAGGTCTCTGGGAAGCAACAAGACCGCGGGAAACAGCCAGAAGAGAAAGCGGGGTTTGGGTCCGAGTGCTGGATTTATCAGAACCATCACGGCAACCGAGGCACAGTAGAGCTTCACGGACATTGGAAAGTCAGAACGAAGCGAGCTTACTATGAGATATGCCAGTACCACGAGTCCCGAAGCGGCCATCCAGTAGGCACCCCACCCAGTACCAGAAAATGACCGAAACCAGTGGAAAATGTAGCCCGGCTCGATCTTTGCGCCCCATGCTTGGCCTTGGAGCTTCCACCAGTAGATCGGGTCTTTGGCGAGATAGCCCAGATATCCCACGAATCCCAGAAATCCAACGGGGGCTATCGCGGGCGCCCAAAGCGAGCGATACTCCCGACGCTCTTTGATCGCCAAAACAGCCTGGATAAGACAGACCAAAGGAAGCACTACCGCGAGCGAGCTGGTCGCCGTTGCGATAGTTGCGGCTATTCCGGCAAGAACCCATCGCCTGTTGATGAGCAAAAGAAGGGTCGCGGCAACGCACCCAATGCTCAACACCTCCGAATAGGCGATCCCAAAAACCACGGCTGCACCGGGAAACGCCAGGACGGCAGCTGTCGCCATCTCCGGACGTTCCGGGAGCAGCTCCATGCTCAATCTCCAGATGGCGAAGACTGTCACGCCTCCGACCAGAAGCGACATTACAAACGCAGAGGCTGCAAGACTTAGGCCGGTCATAGTGCCAAGCTTTATTAACGCAGGCCATCCGGGTTCGAACCCGCCCGCGGCATAGGTCAAATGCACCGATGACAATGCAGTTGAGCCATACCAGCTCTCAGCAACCTGCGTATACCAGTGGCCATCCCACGCGGTGAAGGGGGTGAGCCAATTCCTGGCGCCAGTGATCTTCGCCGCGAGCACATTGCACAAAAGCAAGGCGAACCGCAGACCGAGATAGAGCCCCAACACGGGCAGGATTCCCCGCCGCGACGCTAGCAACCCGCGCCTACGATTATCCGTGTCAGAGACCCGCCTCTCGGGGTCTCTGAGTTCAATGTTCGAAGCCGCCAAGCCGTCATTGTCTTGAAATTCCAGCTTTATATCATTGCTTGAATCGAATCCATTCATCTAGAAAGATCCACCCTCGCCGAATGCAACGATGCGCGACGTCGCAGACTGAGTAAAAGAAACATCTAAATCGAAGCGGCAAGGGCGGAGCTGACGGCCACCCAGTACTAATCGGCTTGACATGGTTTCAGTTATATCTCATAAAACCGCATTAAGTTGATCTATAAGTAGCGCCAGTACAGAATTTTCACTCTTTGGGCATTTTTTGCATCCAAGTGTTGGCTGCGCTCCTAAAGAGGGTATAGGGTCGAAGTAAAACATGAATTAGAAAGCGTGGATCTCTCACAGGTAAGGTCGAAATCTTTCTCGGCGCGATCTGAGCTTCAGATGGTTGACCTTTGCTTCCCTTGAGAGGCCTGGAGGATTAGGCCATGGATACGAACTGGATGGCAAGAGGAAAGTGTAGAGAGCTACCTCCGGAACTTTTTTTTCCGAGCGACGGTGTTGGCGTTGAGGTCGCAAAGAAGATCTGCGTGACATGCAAAGTCAAATCGACATGTCTCGAATACGCAATCTCAAATCACATCGATCACGGAGTCTGGGGAGGAGCCTCGGAACGTGAGCGCAGACGAATTGCGCGGGCAAGAAGACTCGCTAAAGCATAGATCGCCGGGCCGCATAAGCTGGATAATGCTAATTATCGATCGGTAAAGCAATGATAGAAGTCGACCTTGTTGGAGTGCGTAGTAAATATCAGTGAAGGCAACGACTTGGAAGTGATTGCTGAACTCGCTAATGCGGCGGGTAAAAGCCTTCTGGACATCCACTCAGACCCTTATCATCATCGCTCAGTTTTCACCCTCTTTGGCGCTAGCGTTTACAACGACGTCGTCAAGTTGACCGAAAAGGCCTTTGAACTGCTGGATATCACCAAGCATTCAGGCGTGCATCCACGCATTGGTGTAGTTGACGTGGTGCCCTTTGTTCCGCTCGGCGATTCCGATATCTCTGATGCATTGCAGGCCAGGCAGCGCTTTGCACAAGAGATCTCAACGAGGTTCTCAGTGCCTGTCTTCCTCTACGGCCCGGATCGAACCCTGCCGCACATAAGACTGGAGGCATTCAAGAGCCTGGCTCCAGATTTCGGCCCCCCGGAACCTCATCGGAGATACGGTTCGGTGTCTGCCGGAGCGCGCGGGCCGCTTGTCGCGTACAATCTTTATCTCGCAGAGCCTAACCTCGAAACTGCGAAACTCGTCGCAAATCAGGTCCGCTGTCAGCACTTCCGAACGCTCGGACTCAGGGTCGGCGACAAGGTGCAGGTTTCAGCCAATCTCATCGACCCCCTGAACCACGGAGTGTACGAGTTCTACCAGGCCGTAAATAGCCTTGTAAGGATCTCAAAGGGCGAACTCGTCGGGTTGGCGCCACTAAAAGTGATCGAAGAAACACCGAAAGAACTCTGGACGATTCTCGATCTCAGCATCGACAAAGCAATAGAATTCAGAGCCTCGATGACTAACTCGGACCCTTCATAATGAAGGGTCCGAGCAAGTAACTAATAAAGCTGGGTTGCCTGAAGCTTGCGTCGGCGCTCTCGATGCAGCTTTTTGCGCTCTCTTTCGCTCAGTCCCCCCCAGATTCCGAAACGCTCCTCATTTGCCAATGCGTGCTCAAGGCACTCCGACTTGACCGGGCACTCTCGGCATAGAGTCTTGGCCGACGCGGTTGGCACCCCACGCTGCGGATAAAAAATCTCAGGGTCTCTTCCCCTGCATTGCGCAAATTCCTGCCAATCGCCGAGCCCACAGTCCTTCAGTCGGGCAACTTCCCCCATTTGCCGACCCTCCTTACAGGTAATTTCAGAAATGTAATTACTGCATCTGTATTTTGCTACAAAAAATGCTGAAGAGCAATAGGAAAATTGAGATAACTAGCCCCTCGTTGCAAGTGATACTTTACCGAGTGTTTCCCCACAGTTCAAAGAAAATTCACCAAAAAGATCAGGTTTCTCTAGAAACCTTTTCCGGCCCGAGGAACTCAGGGTCCGCGAAACCATTTTTCATATTCTTCCAACAACTGTTACAAGGGCCTTTGCCTGCACTTTCAGAGAGAACGAATTTACAAGTTCTTGTCAGCAGAAACAAAAGGAACGGGCCCAGTGTTTCTCTGAACCCATTCCTAATGCTGTTAGCTGCGGTAAAAAACTTGAGATTGCAGGCTTGAGGCGACCTAAAGTAGCTATTTCACTGTCTTTGAGCACCCGACGCAGCGGGAAGAACTCTGTGAGCAGTCTCAGTTGGTTCAACCTGCTCGCCATGAATGGCGAGGTCTCCCACTTCAAGTACCTCATCGGGAAATCGAAGAGGAATGAACAGCTTGATCAGCTTCAACAGCAAAAAGGTCCCGACAGCGCTGTAACCGATTACCCAGAGTGCGGCAAACAGCTGAAGCATGAACTGCCAGGGATGGCCATATAGCAGACCCTTGACGACGACGTTTGAAGCTTTTCCACTCCCCAGATAGACGATCATTTTCGGATCTGCGAAAAGTCCTGTCATCAGGCCACCCATGAGACCGGCAACTCCATGGGTGTGAACAACCCCGAGAGCGTCATCTACCTTCGCAAATATCCACTTCTTGGAAAGCTTGTTGAAGGAGAACCAGACAACCGCCGAACCAATTATCCCTATGGCCAATGCACCCCAACCATTCACATAACCTGCAGCCGGAGTGATTCCAACTAGACCGACAATCATGCCGTTTACTGCACCGAGAAAGGTCGGCTTGCGGTACTTCGATCCCATATCCATAAAAACCCAGGTAAGGAGTGCGGCTGCGGTAGACAGGTTTGTATTGAGAACAGCTGCTGCCGCATCGGCGCCGGCAAAGTACGGGTCACCTCCGTTGAAGCCGTTCCAGCCAAGCCAGAGAATTCCGGCCCCAACAGCGACTAGAAGCAGATTCGTCGGCGACGATGTCTCCCGGTCCCGTCTCAGCCTGGGTCCGATAACCGCCGCGGCGACAAAGCCAGATACCCCTGCCGCCAAATGGATCACGTATCCGCCCGAGTAGTCCACAGCGCCCTTGGCGGCGAAGAAGCCACCACCCCAGATCAGGAATGCGTTGACGGAGTATATGAACGTGGTCCAAAGAGGTACGAAGATGGCCCAAGCCTTGAAGCTCATTCTCCCAAGGACGCTCCCCAGAAACAAGAGCGGCGTGATTGCAGCAAAAACGAACTGGAAATAGACCAGCGTGGATGAGGGAAACCTGAAATCAGGCATTGCCCCTATTCCACTCACAAGCGGAATATTGGCCTTGGCTTGCTCGCCAAGATGGCCCAGAACAGTACCTGGATGCCCAATGAACTGGCTCAGAAAACCTGGACCAAGGTGAATCGGGCTCCCAAATCCCATCTTGAACGCCCAAAGCACCCACACGATCAGCACCGAGGCGAATGCCGTGAAAGCCATGGTCATGGTGTTCACAACCCACTTCTTGTGAACGATACCCCCATATAGAACCGCTATGCCTGGTATGCTCATCAGCCCGACCAAAGTCGCGGCGACGAGCTGCCAGGCATTGTCCCCGGGACTCAGCCACGAGGGGTACGGATTTAGCATGAACTGCAACCTCCTTGTAGACGACTGCTGAAAAGTCACGCTACAAGGAGCTTGTTTCTTGGCTATGTCCAGCGTGTTACGGCAGTGTAAATCCCTTGTCATATCGAAACACAGCCGAAATAATCTCGCTCATCAAAAGACTCGCGGCACCTCAACCCAACCCAGAAAATCCTGGTGCAGGATCTTGACCTGATGCTTTGCACAATATCTCTTAAGCGGGTGCCGCCATCGATCAGACGACCTTGCTCCTGTTGGCAAGGAAATCAACTAGAACAAATTTGCCCAAATTGTCTGGATCTGTGTAAAAGACCCTCCCCTTATTAATCGACGCAAACCTTTCCATGAACTTTTTCAGCTCCCTGGTGGCGTCAAGAACAAAGGTGTTGATCCGTATATCCTCCCTAGTACAGCGCATCACCTCTTTCAGGGTTGCCTCAATCGTCTCGGGGCTGGAGGGATAGCTGAAAAATACGTCTCCATGAGGCTGTATATGCGCGGTCGGCTCGCCGTCTGTGATCATGATGATCTGCTTGTGACCCTCTTGTGAACGAAGGATCTCGCGCGCCATGAGCAGCGCGTGCTCCATGTTGGTTCCATAGACGTAGTCCCACGAGACTTCAGGCAGCTCCCTGGGTTCGATCCGTCTGGCCACCTCGGAGAAGCCCACTATTGAAAGAAAGTCCTTTGGATACTTGCTAGCAATAAGCGCGTGCAGAGCCATGGCCACCTTCTTAGCGGTCAGGAAGTTGTCCCGCAAAGGCATGGAAAGAGAGAGATCAAGCAGGAGAACTGTCGAAGCGCGGGCCAGCCTCTCAGTCTTCTCTATTTCAAAGTCGTCGGGTATGACCTTTATTGGAACCTGTGCGCCCGATCTCAACAAGGCATTGCGGATAGTCCTGTTAATGCTTAGATTGAAAGGATCACCGAACTCGTACCGCTTGGTGTCATACTCCAGATCGTGGCCGACCCCGCTCTTGGTCAAAGCATGATCCCCAAGCCTGGCCTCCTCCCCTTTCGAGAAGAGTTCGGAGAGCGCAGACTCGCCAATTCGTCTCATCCCTTTCGGAGTCAGCGTGAGCTTGGAATCCTCTGTAGCTATCAGACCCTCCTTCTCCAGTGCGGCAGCGACCTCTGCCAACCGTTCAAGCGCCTCTCGGGCACCCTTGCCTAGAGTCTTCTCCAACTGCTCCAGATCGACCTCGGCCAGATCTGCTGGGGAGGAGACTTGGCGCAGAAATGCCTCAAGGTCGGAAAGCTCGCCAAGCTCCGAGAAGACCTCCGGTGCCTCCCCCAGGCCCATCGGCTGATCGCCGTAGAAACCATACCTTGGACTCCCTGGACCCATGAAAGGTGCGAGATTCTCGCCTAGCTGGCTGATCTGCCATCCGAGATCCATATCGCCTAAAAGAGTCTGAGCCAGATCCATCAGCTCTCTCCTCTGCTCAGGCGACAGAGAATTGAACATCGCTGATGTAGCTCTCATCTGAGCCGTCAGAAAGTCGAGAAGCTCCTCGACTGATCCGATCCCAGGCGGGAAATTGTCCCCCCACTTCTCCATGAATGCACTGAACTCGGCACCAGTGTCTTTGCCCTCCCGGTAGTTGGACAACAGGCTGTTGAGATCGGCCAACATCTCGCGAGTCCGGGCCAGGCTCTCGTCGCCCTGCGACTGTAGTCCTTGCTTCATCGAGTGGAAAAAACTATCGAGAAGTTGCTGAGACACGCTTTCAAGCAGCTCCTCGAAAGCCTGTGCCGCCTCGGGAGAGACGAAATCGTAGTTTCTAAGGGCTTGGATCCGAGAGGCTGGATCTCCTCCCATTGTCGCCAGCTCCAGCCCTTTGGAGGAGAGCTCATCTTTTGCACTCTGAGACGCCGAGTCGCCTTTGTCGGCCAGCTCGCTGAGCCTATAGTCGATCGCCTCCTGTTCCTGTTGGACTATGGTCTCCAGCGCATCCGAGATCTCCTGAAGAATCCCGCTCGGATCATGTTGGGACAGAATCTCCCTTCGCCTCTGGGCCAAACGCTCAACCATGTCTTTTAGCCCAGCAGTCCGGTTGCCACGTCGATCGCGAAAGCCATCGCTCATGAGCTTCTTGAGGGCCGCAGAAACGTCTCCGTGATAGAGCAGCGAGTCACGAATCTCGTCAAAAAGCTCGTCGGCATCTATCGCGAGTGCGTTCTGGGTGCCATCCCAGCGTGTGTATATAAAGTTGCGTGGCTCATAACTCATCGATCTCAGCCCTTGGTGAAGTAGCCTATCTTTCCTGACTGCTCTCTTTTGTTAAGCTTTTTGGAACAGTGCAGGCCTTCAAGTATCAGTTCAACCGATGAAGCGACCGCTCCGGGGGAGCTGTCATCCAGCTTCCTGACCGCTTCCGCCAAACCGGGAATTCTCTCCACGAGGGCGGCGTAATCCTGCGAAGCCACAGCGGGACCGAGTTCCACAACTTGCTGCGAGTCGAAATACCCGATTAGATCACGAAGCTCGTCGACATTGAATCTTTGGCGAAAAACATTCAGTACGGCCGTGGAGATTAGCCGCGGAATCAGCTCCTTTTCAGCGTCAGGCTCGAAAGCATCGATCTCGATCTTGCCAGCCATGGATGAGGCAAGAGCCCAAAGATCCGAGATGCGCGGCACAGTCTGCTGCTCGCCTGCGATCAGCGATCGCCTAGTCGCCGACGAGACCATAGTCTCGTAGTTCGAAACACTCATTCTGACGGAAACGCCGGAGCGCTGATTTATAGATGGGCTCCGTCTCGCTTGCTGGGATATCTCCGCTACCAACTCCGACATGAACTCGGGAATGTAGGAGTCGCCACTAAGCGCCAAACCAGAACTCTCCTGGTGCATGATCTCGATCTCTATCTGCGGATTCCTTGGATAGTGTGTGCGCAGCTGGGTCCCAAAGCGGTCCTTCAAGGGCGTGATGAGACGGCCACGGTTGGTGTAGTCCTCGGGATTGGCAGTGGCTAGAAACATCAGATCGAGATCCAACCTGATCTTGTAGCCCCTGATCTGGACGTCCCGCTCCTCCAAAAGGTTGAGCAGGCCGACCTGGATTCTCTCCGCTAGATCAGGAAGTTCATTGATTGCGAAGATGCCGCGATTTGTGCGAGGCACAAGCCCGTAGTGGAGGGTGAACTCGTCGGAAAGATACCGGCCTTCAGCAACCTTGATGGGGTCGACTTCACCGATCAGGTCGGCCATGGAGGTGTCGGGTGTCGCCAGCTTTTCGGAGTACCTCTGCGAGCGGTGAAGCCAATCTATAGGAGTCTTGTCACCAAGTTCGGCCAACCTCTCCCTGGCATATCGAGATGTCGGGTTCAACGGATCGTCGTTCAGCTCAGAGCCAGCTACGATCGGGATCCACTCGTCCAGCAGCGATACGAGGCTGCGAATGATCCGTGTCTTGGCCTGTCCTCTCTCGCCGAGGAGAATAACGTCGTGGCCAGAGATCAGTGCAATCTCGAGCGCAGGAAGAACGGTGTTCTCATATCCGCTCACCCCTTCGATAAGCGGAGTTCCGCTCTTGATGCGCATGATGGCATTATCTCTGATCTCCTTCTTCACCGGCTTCGAGGCGTATCCGCTCTCTCTCAGCTCTGCTAGAGTCTTCGCTTTCTTGTCCATAGACTCATCTTACGCCGCTTGAAGGGCAATCAAAGGTTGCTCGCGAGTCTCGCCCGACCCTGCAATGCAAACCTCGAGGTGACTGCCTGGTCAAGGAGGAGAAATCTTTACTGCGCAACTCGTGGAAACGATTTAACCTCTCCCCTGAAGCCAACCGGTCTTGCAAAGAGTGAATCTTGCGACGACGCGTTTATGATCACATGAGATGGACGAAGAAATTGGAACCCAGCAGTGGATCGCAAAGAGCAACGAAATCCTGTCCAAGCTGCATCTGGATTCCCCTATTCCAGGTGAAGATCTCACAGTCGTAATTGAAATCAGGTCAGACCATGGAGTCACTTCGTTTTCCCTCAGAGTCGGCAAAGATAGTCCGCGGCTCGGACCGGTGGGCGACTTCAAAGACAACCCCACGCTGATACTCGACCAAAAGACCGCGGTTCAGCTCCACGAAGGGAGCAAATCCGTTGCTGAGGCGATCTCAGAGGGAGGTGTCAAGATCAAAGGCAAGGTTGAAAGTCTTGTAGACACTGGAGATAGGCTGGCGGGATTTGCCAAGGCGCTAGCAGCAATACTCTGAGGACCAAAAACCAAGGCAGACCAAGGCAATGCCAAGGGTCGCTGAGCACTCAAGTCAGACTTGAGGCCCTAGCGACCCTCCCCCCGGGCATCCAAAGCGAATCTCTAACCGAAAAGTGTTACTTTCCGAGTAGTGACTCGACCTCAGAACGTTCGGCAACTAGCTCTGCAACTGTGGCCTTTATCTTCTCGTTGGCAAAGTCGTCATGGCGAATCCCCTCGACCACACTCCATGAATCTCCGGTTGAGACGATCGGAAATCCGAATTGAAGGCCTTCAGGGACTCCATACTCCCCATTGGAAACCACTGCAAGGGAGACCCAGTCGCCCTTTGGAGTTGGGTTCAAGACACTTCTAACCGAGTCGATCGCAGCATTTGCAGCCGACGCCGCAGAAGAAGCCCCCCTGGCATCGATGATGGCTGCACCACGCTTCTGGACTGTACTGATGAACTCACCCTCAAGCCAGGAGTGATCGGAGATCACCTCGGGCACTGGGACTCCGTAGATCCGCGCATTGGCAAAATCAGGAAACTGCGTGGAGGAATGATTACCCCAAATCACCATGTTTGTGACGTCATCCACGGTTGCTCCAGCCTTCTTTGCTAGCTGGGTCTTCGCCCTGTTCTGATCGAGCCTCATCATGGAGAAGAAGCGCTCCGGAGGAATGTCAGGTGCGTTGGATCTCGCTATCAGACAGTTCGTGTTACACGGATTTCCCACGACGAGCACCCTGATGTCCGAGGCAGCGTTTTCCTGAATCGCCCGCCCC
>JAJYVK010000459.1 GCA_021792075.1 Actinomycetes bacterium
TGGCCAATGTCTCCTTGTTCATCCACGCCATCATTAGCACCGAGCCGGACTCCCTATCCTGAATTATTGCCGGCACCAGGCCCTCAGAGGAATACTTCACTAGCGATGTCAGCTCAGACGCGGGTATTCTCTGATTCACATTTTCGGAGATCATAGATAAAGCCCCGTTTCATTCTCGACAGTTGGCGAGGCGACCGCATGGATATCGCGTTCGCGCAAGATCAGATAATCCTCGCCCTGAACCTCGACCTCGTAGCGATCATCAGGAGAGAACAGAACTTTGTTGCCAGGCTGAATTGCCCTGACGTTCGGCCCCACGGCAACTACCTCTGCCCAGACAAGGCGCTTTGCCACCTGCGCTGTAGCAGGAATGAGTATTCCAGCTCTGGAATGGCGCTCACCGTCGTTGGAAGGAATCTCAACCAAGACCCTATCGGTGAGCATTGTGATTGGAAGACGTTCATTTGAGGAGATCATCTCACTATACCTAACTCCAAAAGTAGCTTATAAGACTAAGAACCATAGGGCCGGACTGATACCCCGGAACTCAAGAGCATATCTTTAACCGCCTTGACCGAGATCTCACCAAAGTGGAAGACCGAAGCGGCAAGCAACGCATCAGCATGCCCATCCCTTGCTCCCTCAACAAAGTGTGAGATGCTTCCCACTCCTCCGCTTGCAATAACAGGAACTGAAACGGAATCTACAACAGCCCTTGTCAGAGGAATATCGAAGCCATTCCTGGTTCCATCTCGATCCATCGAGGTCAGCAGGATCTCACCGGCACCAAGAGACTCTACGATCTTCGCCCACTCAATGACATTGATCCCCGTTGCAATCCTTCCACCGTGAGAATACACCTCAAAACCCAGTTCGCTAGAGTGTTTGGCATCGATCGCCACGACCACACACTGAGAGCCGAATTCACGGGCCAGCTCAGTGATCAGGCTTGGATTGGCAATAACTGCCGAATTGACCGAAACCTTGTCTGCACCTGCACGCAGCATCAGTCTGGCATCGTCATTTGAGCGGATGCCACCACCGACGGTAAAGGGAATGAACACCTTCTCCGCCGTGGCAGAGACCACCTCGGCCATGATCGCCCTGTTATCAGAGGATGCAGTGATGTCCAAAAAGACCAGCTCGTCAGCGCCTGACTGATCATAAAACTCAGCCAGTTCGACAGGGTCGCCAGCATCACGAAGCGAGATAAAATTCACACCCTTTACAACGCGACCATTGTCTACGTCAAGACACGGAATAACTCTCACGCTCTGCAAATTGCCACTGCCTCTCCGACATTCAATCTGCCGTCGTGAATTGCGCGGCCAGCTATAACCCCGAAAAGCTCCGCCCCCTTAGAGTTCAGAGCCTTGAGCTTTACAAGATCATCGATTCCGGATACTCCTCCTGAAGCGATAATGTCTATGGGACTGGTGTTGCTATACGCGAGCAGGCGCTCTAGGGTATCTATATCAGGACCGTCGAATGTGCCATCTCGGCTGATATCTGTTGAGATGATCGCGCTGGCCCCGCGTTCGACAAGAGACGGCAGGAATTCAAAAAGATCCTGGCCAGAGCCTTCAGCCCATCCCTTCAAAGCGATCTCTCGGCGGCCATTGCTCTTGCGATAGTCAAGCCCCACGGCAACCTTTCCAGGATAGCGTTGTGCCAGCTGATCCACAAGCTCTGGCTTCTCAACTGCCATAGTCCCTATTATCACCCTGCTGACACCCGCCTCAAAAAGCTCAGAGGCGTCAGCAAGCGAGCGAATCCCTCCTCCTACCTCTACCTTGAGGTCAACCGACCCACAGATCGCCTTGATCACCTCCCGGTTGGGCCCCTTTCTTGAACGCGCGGCATCTAAATCAACGAGGTGAAGCCAGCGTGCGCCCTGGGACTCGATCTCCTTTGCAGACGCCATTGGATCTCCGTAATGGAGCTGCCGATCGAAGTCGCCCTGGATCAGCCTCACGCTCTGCCCTTCGATAAGGTCTATTGCAGGAATAAACTCCATCTACCTTGCGACCTCTCGATCACATAGCTCCACAAAATTTCCAAGCAGTGCTAGCCCCTTCACGGAAGACTTCTCCGGATGGAATTGGGTCCCGAAAATAACTCCTTTTGCCGCTGCCGCGGTAAATTCTTTGCCGTAATCACATGTAGCCACACTGTCGCTGGTTATATCGGGTGCGAATGAATGCACGAAATAGAACCATGTAAGCTCAGGAAGATCCTTGAAAAGTGGGCCATCCGATCCGCTCTTTACATAGCTGATCTGACTCCACGACATATGCGGAATCTTCGGAGCATCCACCAGTCGTCGGACCATGCCCTCAAAAAGTCCCAGTCCAGCTACTTCGGGAGACTCCTCTGAAGCCTCGTACAGCATCTGCATCCCAACGCAAATTCCAAGGAGCGGAATTCGTGCATCCACAGCCTCCATAACCATCTCATCAAGACCTGTCGATCTGAGCGCCCGTACGCACGCCCCAAAAGAGCCCACTCCCGGCAAGACAATCCCGGATATGCCTGAGAGGCTTCGCGGCTCGGAGGCCAGCTCAGCTTCGGCACCTATCTTCAAAAGCGCCTTATGCGCCGAACCCAAGTTTCCAATCCCGTAGTCAATTACAGCTATCAACTAGTTCTTCCTAACGGACTGCTCGATCTCGCACGAGCCAATATTTAAACGATACAAATTCCAACCGCCATTCCCAGACCGCCTCAGCGTCTCGATGCGAAGATCGAATCCGCCAAAAACCGCCGTGGCACAAAATCGCAGGCGCTCAACTTGC
>JAJYVK010000460.1 GCA_021792075.1 Actinomycetes bacterium
TCCACCAGCTTGTTCGACGAGACGATCACGATGTAACGCTCCGCTGCGCCAGCAACGATCTTCTCCCTAGTATGAGCTCCGCCACCGCCTTTGACGAGCCAGCCATCCGGGTCCACCTGGTCGGCTCCGTCGATAGCAATATCGAGACGGTCGATTCCGCTAAATGCTTTGACTTTCAGCCCCAGTGCCAGTGCTTTGTTGAAGGTGGTCGGCGAAGTGGCTACACAGGAGATGTCGAGCTCAGAACGGACGAGGGCAGGCAACAGATAAGCAACGGTAGATCCAGTGCCAAGGCCCACAGTCATGCCGTCTTCTACCAGCTTGGCCGCAGCTTCAGCAGCGAGGCGCTTTTCAGTCTCGATATATGTCATTTCCACTCCCGATCTCGTCGCGCACTGCTTTCCCACCTTATAGGAGTCGAACGTCCGGTAATTGTCGACCCAAAGGGCCAGTTGCGTCACGCGACACAGATGAGGTCCGCGGCTGTCTCTGTTCCAGTTTTTTTGAGAAAGAACGACTCAGCCAATACGAAAGGACACAGATGACTGCAGCACTACGCCCATCGGGTGACATCGACACGATCTGCATCAATACCATCCGGACTCTTGCAATCGACGCCGTGGAGCGGGCGGACTCCGGCCATCCCGGAACTCCGATGGGTATGGCGCCGGTTGGCTACCAACTCTGGCAGTACGAACTTCGTTTCGACCCCGCCGATCCAATCTGGCCAAACCGGGACCGTTTCGTTCTCTCCGAGGGTCACGCCTCGATGCTGCTGTACTCGCTTTTACACCTAGCCAAAGTGCAGGCGGTTAATCCCGCCTATGAGACCGTTGGCCGGGCGTCTGTAACCCTTGGGGACATCGAGACTTTCCGTGAGCTCGGATCGCGGTGTCCCGGCCATCCAGAGTATCGCTGGACGTCTGGTGTGGAAACGACGACAGGACCCCTTGGCCAGGGAGTTGCCAACTCGGTGGGAATGGCCATCGCGTCACGCTGGTTGGCCGACCGATACAACAGACCCGGTTTCGATCTGTTCGACTATGACGTCTATGCGCTTATGGGCGACGGCGACATGATGGAAGGCATTTCCGACGAAGCCGCATCACTAGCCGGCCACTTAGGGCTGTCCAAGCTGTGCTGGATCTACGACAACAACCACGTCACCATCGAGGGGAATACGGCACTCGCGTTCAGCGAAGACGTGGCCGGTGTATTTTCAGGTTACGGCTGGAACGTAACCCGGGTGAAAGATGCCAACAACCTCGCTATGTTGGCCGAGGCCTTTCAAGCATTCCGTGATGAGGCGCGGCGGCCCACTTTAATGATCGTGGACAGCCATATCGGCTACGGCGCGCCTGACGTCCAAGACACCAGCGCAGCACACGGAGCTCCATTAGGTCAGGAGGAGATCAAAAAGGCCAAACACAGCTACGGGTGGCCAGAAGATGCTAAGTTCATGATCCCTGATGGGGTTTATGAGCACTTTGCAAATGGGATTGGGAGCCGAGGCGGGCGGCTGCGCCAGGCGTGGATATCGTTGTTTTCCCAGTATGGGCGCGAGCATCCTGACCTAGCTGCTGAGATCTTGTCAATGCAGAATCGCGAGCTTCCAGAGCGCTGGGATGCCGACATTCCCACCTTCAGCCCTGATCCCAAAGGAGTCGCTACACGGGATTCGTCAGGAGAGGTTCTCAACGCAGTCGCTTCTCGCGTACCCTGGCTGCTTGGAGGATCGGCCGACTTGGCTCCGTCCACAATGACCCGCCTCACCTTTTCCGGTGCGGGTGACTTCGAAAAGGGTAGCTATGGTGCCAGGAACTTTCACTTCGGGATCCGCGAGCACGGCGCAGCCGCTATAGCCAGTGGCCTGTCGCTCTCGAAAGTTCGACCCTACTGGTCCACGTTTCTAGTATTTTCCGACTACGCCCGAGGCGCAATCCGCCTGTCGGCACTGATGGAGATCCCTGTCATCCACATCTTCACCCACGACTCCATCGGCATGGGCCAAGACGGACCTACCCATCAGCCGGTAGAACAGCTTGCCTCGCTCAGGGCAATACCAGGTCTCATCGTGATCCGCCCCGCTGATGCCAACGAAGTGGCCGAAGCCTGGCGAGTCATCATGGAGCTACAGCACAACCCGGTTGCCTTGGTGCTCACCCGCCAAGCCGTCCCCACCTTGGATCGCTCGCGCTACGCCCCGGCTTCAGGGGTCTCAAAGGGCGGCTACGTCTTGGCAGATCCTGCAAAGGGGCCTCCCGAGGTCATCGTAATCGCCACCGGAAGTGAGGTCTCACTGGCCATCGCTGCTTATGAGGAGCTGAGCGCCGAAGGAGTACGCGTGCGAGTAGTGAGCATGCCCAGCTGCGAGCTGTTTGACCGACAGCCAGCGGCCTACCGGGATTCGGTGCTTCCCCCCGAAGTGCTGCCTAGGGTGGCTGTCGAAGAAGCTTCCACTTTGGGGTGGCATCGTTACGTAGGCACCGACGGCGCAGTCATCGGTATGCACACTTTCGGAGCCTCGGCTCCGCTGAAAGACCTTCAAGTCAAGTTCGGATTCACGTCCGACACGGTGGCCGATACCATTCGCCAGCAACTCCAACACCAGAGGAGAAATAGATGACAGACCCAATCCACCAGGCCCTCGACCTGGGTCAAAGTATCTGGTACGACGGGATCCGCCGCTCGCTTTTGGCCTCAGGAGAGCTTGAGCGAATGGTTAAACAAGAGGGATTGCGAGGCATGACCTCGAATCCATCGATCTTCAACAATGCGATTGCTGGCTCTTCCG
>JAJYVK010000461.1 GCA_021792075.1 Actinomycetes bacterium
GTATACGATCCTGATTGTCGCCTGCGGCCTCTTCGGGCTTGCAATAGGGTCCTTTGTCAACGTCGTGATCTATAGGGTTCCGCTCCGCAAGTCTGTTGTCCGACCACGCTCGTTCTGCCCCACGTGCGGCACCGAGATCTGTGCCAAAGACAATATTCCCGTTCTGTCATGGATGATATTGAGGGGGCGGTGCCGCAGCTGCGGAAGCTCGATATCAAAGCGGTACCCAACCGTGGAGCTAAGCTGTGCAGCTCTGTTTGCAGCCGCTGGAGCTCGAATCGGCCTGAAGTGGGACCTCCCAGCACTTCTTGTGATGCTGGCAGCCCTGCTTGCATTAGCGCTAATCGATCTTGAGCACTTTCTGGTTCCAAAACGGATCGTATATTGGTCGCTGGCAATTGTTTACGGCCTTTTGCTCGTCGCTTCAGCCGCCACAGGCGAATGGCACAGGCTGCTCGTAGCATCTTTATGTGCCGTAGCATGGTTCGGCATCTTTTTTGTGATCAATGCATTTAGCCCGCGTGCCTTGGGATTTGGCGATGTGCGGTTGGCTCTTTTGCTGGGTGTCGGCCTTGGCTGGCTGGGTATCGGATACGCAGCAGTTGGATTCTTTGCGGCCAATCTTATCGGCGCGACAGTAGGTCTAGTCCTGATCGCCACAAAGCAGATGAAGCGAGGCCAGCGGATCCCCTATGCGGTATTTTTGGCAATCGGTGCCGCAATTGCCATTTTCACAGGATCGCTGCTCTTGCCTCCCTTGCAGCCATATCTGTAAAGGCGTTCAAAATATATTGACTGGTTGCGCTGCGTCAATAAACCATCTCTATGCGCAATCCTTCGCTATCCCATTCGGCGGAGCTTGGAATCCTTACGGCAGCACGACCGAATACCCGACGCGCAGTCCAAAGGAGGGCAGCGACATCGAGAAGGTGCTTCTGCGGAACGTGCTCCAATCCCGACTCAAGAATCTTGCCGATGTCAGGAATCCTCTCTTCAACGAGTCTGCGGCGCTCGATACGTCCGGCTTCGGTATTCTTCGACCACCGAAGCGGCGCGCTCGAATTCAGCTGAAAGAAGCTCAACTCCGGATGGCCTTCGAATACAACTCGCTGACGGTACTGAGAGATCTGAGCCGCCACCTCCCTGTAGCGTGGAAGCATCTTGGCCGTGACCGCATCAAGGCGCTCATGCTCCTGCCCTCCTACCAATGTGGATCGAGCAGGTGAGCTGTGCACCGTCGATGCCCGCCGGCCAAGAAGTGCCCTCACCTCAAGGTCGCATGTCCTCTTGCCGAAACCAGGCCTATCTACGTAGCCAATTGGAGCGTTCACGACGATGACAGAGTAGGGCGGACTCTCGCTCAGAATTTCCGCAAACGAATCGAAGATACGTGGCGACTCGGGAGCAAAAACTGAACCAGCCATCTTTGCGCTCGCTCCAAGCCAGGACGACCTCCAAGGCGTGACACCTGCCACAATTGAATAGGGAAGATCCGGACCGCGTCGAGGGCTCACTGTGCTATCTGGCCTTTAAGCCGGATTGGCTGGGCTGCTCCATCTGACGTGCCAGCTCCTTAGGATGCGCGCTCACCGCAAGAGCGTCCTCGTAGCTGATGACTTTATCGGCTAGCAGTTTGGCCAGGCTGCTTTCCATTGTTTGCATGCCGTCTTTGGTCCCCGTGAACATGACGTTGGCAAGCTGGCTCGAACGGCCCTCACGAATGAGATTTCTCACGGAGTGCGTCGCAACTAACACCTCGAACGCTGCGACCATTCCTCCGCCGATCTTCGGAATAAGTCTTTGCGCTATGACAGTACTCAACGAGGCGGCAAGCTGCACTCGCGTCTGTTCCTGCCGCTCTGCCGGAAAGACATCGACGATCCTGTCGATCGCCTGAGGAGCATCATTTGTGTGAAGAGTCGCAAACACCAAGTGCCCCGTCTCAGCCATGGTGAGTGCAATCTGGATCGAATCGATATCTCGCATCTCACCTACAAGAAGCACGTCCGGGTCTTCACGCAGGGCCGAGCGGAGAGCTCGATCGAACGAAGGGCTGTCAAGGCCGATCTCTCGTTGAGTCACCGCTGACATCTTGTGATTATGCACGTACTCGACGGGATCTTCAATAGTCAAAATATGAGCGGACCGCGTCTCGTTGATTCGATTGATTATCGACGCTAGTGTCGTAGATTTGCCTGAACCGGTTGGACCGGTCACAAGCACGAAGCCTCGCGGCTGTTCGACAACCATGTTTGCAGCAAACGGCAGGCCAAGCTCTTCGAAGGAGGGGATTTTGGATGGGATGATTCGCAGTGAAAGTGCCGATTGGCCCCTCTGCGTGAAAAGGCTTCCCCTGATCCTGGCAAGATCACGCCAGGAAAATGCGAAATCGACATCGAGCTTCTCGGCGAAGATCTCCTTCTGGCCAGGGGTCAGAAGCGGCTGGACAATCCTGTCGATCTCTTCGGCCGCAAGCTCTGGAGCACCTTCAACTGGGAGAAGCCGCCCGCTAACGCGTATCCGAGGGGCTGAACCTCCCGCAAGAAGCAGGTCTGAACCACCCTCGTCCCAAAGTATCTGGAGCCAGGGATCCATGAGATCGAACTGTGCGCTACCTGTCAACTCGCACCCTCCTATGAGACTGCCATGACGAAAAGGTGCCCCGCACTTGGCAAGGGCACCCGATGTCAATCTTATAGAGAAGCGCTAGCTTACGCCATTGCAGGACGTAACGCCCTGGTAAGCGTTCGTGGTTGATGACGCAGTTACGGCGCCAGCTGGAGCGATTGCAATA
>JAJYVK010000462.1 GCA_021792075.1 Actinomycetes bacterium
GATCGCTCTACCTGAGGCAGGGGTGGTAGCTTTTCAGACCGGTGTCGAGGCGTGGGCAGAGGTCGTCAACGCCGAGGTGCTCGAGCCGTCCGAAGGCGTCTCATAGGGTACATGCCTTCATCGGTTCGGCATCGTTCGATGCTGGCCTGTGATCGTTTTTTCTGTTTTGGAGCTTTGGCCTATGGTTCCAGTCTTTCTTTTACTACCTTGGTTTTGGCTCCGTTATAAACTGGCCAAGAACAGGGCTCCATTTGTCAGCGGTCTGCTTCCGCAACTTTTCGTCAATGTCTGAGAGCAAAAACATCTTGTCCCAGTCCTCTCGCCAGCGGAATGGCTTGCAGGCGTCGATGATCATTGTGCCAACCGTATAGTCCTCGATCATTCTCTTTTCGGGGGTTAGCCCTGCTGGATTTGGCGGACTGGTCCATCTCTCCCGCTGTATGTGGATCTGGGAGGCGGGATCCATCCTGGTGGAGATCGCCCACTCGACTTGGTTCCGGTTGTTGGGATCGATATCGTCATCGACCAGGACCAAAAAGCGGGGAGGGCGGTCGCCGAGGCCTGACATTGCATAGTCGGCTATCCTAAGTGCCTGGCCGGAGTAGTACTGTTTGATCGATATCACAAAATAGGGTCCGACCCGCCCTACGCCTCTGATCCCTTCAAGCCCGGAAAGTTCTAGCATGTGCCAGGCCCGGGCCAATTTCGGAAATCCCCCCGCTGCTCCGCGGTTCTTGTATCGCAGCGTCGGGTCGCCGAGAATTATCGGGTTATCTCTGCGGTATACCGCATTTATCCGAAGCGGCGGTTGAGGAAATCCAGAGGAGTAGTAGCCGTGCGCCTCTCCCCAGGGAGCTTCCACCCGCTGAGGTTCGTTGTCCGGGTGCAGGATCTCACCTTCTAGGACGATCTCCGAGGTTGAGAGAAAGGGAAGTCCGGTGAGCGGTCCCCTGACCACCTCGTAGGGTTCACCGCGTAAGAATCCTCCGAATTCGAACTCGTTCTCATTGAACCCGACGCCTTCCGACGCCGCAACTTGAAACGATGGATCATGTCCAAGGCTGACTGCAACTGGACAATTTTTTCCGAGTGCGAAGTACTTGTCCCTGATCACCTGGCCGTTATGTCCGGCTGCCAGGTGATGTCCCAAGGTGTTTCTGTCGTAGAGCATTCCGCGGTAGCAACCGACGTTGAGTTTTCCCGTTTCGGGATCTTTGAGTACCGTCGCCCCGCCGCTTATGAGATAGGGTCCAGCATCTTTTTGATGCCAAAGAGGCGCGGGAAACTCATAAAGGTTCACGTCATCTCCGGTCTGAATGTTCTCGAATACCGGCCCGTCCTCGACCTCTTTGAATCCAACCGGCACAAAATGATCCAGCTTGTTCTTCCACCACCGCGTTAGCTCAATACCTTTGATGCCGTCTGGAAAGCCATATACCAGCTGCATCCTTTTGTAGGAGTCGAGCGAATGGACGGCGATTCTCCAGCCTATGGGGTAACCATCTATCTCATCGAAGAGGATCATCGGATGCTCTGGTGACCAGGCCGTTATCTCTGTTATGGGGCCGATCTCTGAGTGGGTATCGGCTCCAAGGACCTTTGCAACTTCCCCAATTTTTTCGGCTTCTTCTATGAAGGCTCTAAGATCGCGAAAAGCCATGATGACGGTTACCCCCAGTAATTGCACGGATGATCGCCTGTTTCAATTGAACGCCATAACTGCTGCAATCGGGAACAGGCTCGTTCATCGGTTCTCATATCGAGCTATCCAGCGCAAGGATATCACTTTGATTTCAGTGCAGTACATCTAAAACGCCCAGTCAAGACCTGCAGGCTTTTAGGCCAATTCGACCGTCCCCAGCTGACCCTGGCGGGGCCTGCCGATTAGGAACTCAACTATCTTTGTGGCAAAAAACGGCCATTACAGCTGAAGAAACTCCTTTTCGATCCCCAATGGCACACCTTGTGGCTGGTGGCCACCACGAGACCGGGTCCAGATTTTCATTGGCACTGAGTGTAGCAAATTCGAACTTCGCTACCGATGCTTCGAGAGGTTTTCTCTTAGCAATGCTTGACATTGCAACATCTGGGTGGTTTAGTATTCACACGGTGTAGTGAACAACTGTTCAGTTCAAGTGAACATAGCTGCGTATTGCCTCTAGGGTTTTGGGGGAGCATGTGAAACCAGCGGCATTTGAGTATCGCAATCCGAGTGATGAAGGCGAAGTCTTTGATCTTCTGGCCAAATATGGCTCGGATGCAAAGGTTCTGGCCGGCGGCCAGAGTTTAATCCCACTTATGAATTTCCGCCTTGTCAGGCCCGGTCTCGTGGTTGATATAAACGGCGTCTCTTCGCTGAAGGGCGTGAATCTCTCCGATTCAACATTGCGCCTGGGCGCCTTGACAAGGCACGTTGAACTTGAAACCCGGTCAGATATCGCCCAGGCTGCACCGCTTCTCGCAATGATTGCGCCGTATATTGGTCATCCGCAGATCCGTACTAGAGGCACTTTGGGGGGTAGTCTTTCTCACGCTGATCCCTCCGCCGAGCTGCCTGCCGCAATGGTCGCCCTTGATGCGACCATCTTGTTGAAGGGTAACAGCGGGGAGAGGGAGGTACCGGCTGAGGAGTTTTTCAAGTTTCACCTGACCGCGGATCTTGCAGTTGACGAGCTCGTCGTTGGCGTTGTAATGCCGGTTGCCGGTTCAAATCAGGGATTTGGATTCAAAGAGGTGTCAGCCAGGTTCGGCGACTTTGCAACTGTCGGGGCCTTAGCGGTTCTAAGTGTCGGA
>JAJYVK010000463.1 GCA_021792075.1 Actinomycetes bacterium
GCCTTTCCTTTGGTAACGAATGGAATACTGGATCTTACATAGTTTCACTTTACCATGAATCAAGACAGCCGCTCTTTGGCGCGAGCCGGGCATATTACCGGTCGTACATACCCTCTGAGTCTCCTCTGAATTACTCTTCGAATCAGTGCAGTCTTGCTAACGTAGTAGTCGGCGGCCAAACCTACGCAATGCCAAGTTTGGTTCCAGGGTCCGAGAACCTCTGTGATGGTGATTTACAGAACGCGGTCATCCAGCCGCAGCGTCAGAACACGCTATATTTCGGAATGCGTCAATTGCTGACCTCTTCCATCAGATTCAGTTTAACGGCCTACTGGAGCGGACGGAGCGACTACAACATAGGTCCGGCGCCCGGGGCGAGCGCCACAATTACCAACGCGAATCCATACTTCATTCCGGTCAATGGCGCAACCAGTGAGTTGGTAGATTTTAGCTTTGCTCCAGCCATCGGTTCCAATTATTACAACGGCAGAGGTCTTGCGCTGCACGAAATTGGGATAACTCCAAAATTTACCTTTAAACTGCCTCGCGGATGGACGCTCTCCTGGGCAACTTATCTTGGGCAAAGCGTTACGACATTAAATCAGGCGGGCGTGAATTCTGCGGCAATGAGCGCAGCTCTGTCGGCAACAACAACCGCGAACGCGTTGGATCCATACAACGTTGAAAACACGGCGCCATCGGTCATAAACAAAATTCTTGATTATCAGAATTACTTTAACGCGACTCAACGAATGTTGGAGACGAAAGTAATAGCGCAAGGGGGTGTCGCGAAATTGCCGGGTGGTGAGGCCAACCTTGCGGTAGGCGCGCAATGGCAATATCAGAGCTATGATGATGTAGATGTAAATGCTCCAATTGGGCACCACCCTGGCAACCTCCCGGCGAATTTCATTTCCCAGGGAGACTCGGCTGCTTTCGGTGAACTGAGACTGCCGGTTATCGCACCGAGAAATAGAATACCTGGAGTGCGCAGCCTTGTTTTGGATGCCCAAGGACGAATAGATCATTACACATCGTGGGGATCGACCATTAACGAACGGTTCGCGGCTGATTGGGCGCCGACGCGTGGATTCCTACTTTATGGTACTTGGGGGACGTCCTTCATTGCGCCGGGATTGTCGGCGATTAGTACTGTCGGTAACCAGGCGCAGGTCATACCCGTCAGCCCATTCGGACCGGGACCGTTCAATACCCGGCCAACCATACTCATGGCGGGTACTGTGCCTGGGTTAGGACCGGAGTACGGTACGACTTACACCGCAGGATTCTCTGTCAGACCCGCATGGCTTCGTGGCAGTTACTTTCGGCTTACGTACTATCATATTCACATAACGAACGAGCAATCGGGTTATCCGTGGACCTCTAATGCCTTCTTTTTCAACAACTACCCGTCCGGAATAGCGTTCATCGAGCAGCCTACGGCGGCGCAGCTGGATGCATTTATAACGAGGTATGCGCCTAGTGACACAGTCGTGGGGATGGTATCAAGTCTTGGAGCACTCAATCAGTTGTATGACAACCCCGCGACGACGCCGTGGGTAGTAATTGATGCCGAGGGAACTAACTTCGGGTCCATGTATACCGATGGCATCGATTTTAACGCGCAGTATGATCGCCGAACGCCACTCGGGGAATTGCTTGCGACGGCGCAAGGCACTTACTCGCTTCAGCGTAAACAATCGCAACTTACTAGGATGGTGTCATTGTTGCGGTTGTCCGGGAGCCGGCTACTGGTTCGCGGTACACTCGGGGATCAGTATCATCGTTGGTTCGTACAGTTTGCGGTGGATTACTCTTCCGGTTATCCGGTCTTCAGTGTTCCAGACCAAACTCGGGTCGGCGCATTCCACCCCGTCAATGCAACAGTGACGTATCGCATTAAACGGCATTTTTTTGGCGTAAAGCACACGCTATTGATGTTTAAGGTTGAGAACATTGCGAATGAAAATCCGTCCTACCTAAATGAGCCGCCCTTTGTAGGCAACGGCAACATGCTCGGTAGGCTGTTCGAAGTGGGGTTCACCGCGAAGTACTGACAGCGTGCGGCGATGTCAAGCAGATGGTGTTTGGCGCCGCCGCCGTCAATGGGAACGTTGATGAAAGCTAAGAAAGCCGTGAAAGCGTGTGGGGTCATTGATTGCCTGCAAAGTCCTGCGTCACGTGTCCGACTTGCTTAGTAGAAAGTAGCGGCATGGCGAAGCGGGTGACAATAGACTCGGAGTGGTGTCTTGGACGAGCGAGTAGTGTCGCGTAGCGTCAGCACAATCGAGAATGGCTGTGGGTGTGGCATTGTGCGCGCCCACAGCTCTGGCTCGCGCTGTGGCTCGTTGCATGACGAGGGGGCGCTCAGGGAGTGGAGGGCCTTCCCTCGTGAGGTGACGGGCGATCATAGGGCTGCACCATGGCGGGCCCGAAGGACGAGAAACTGTGGAACGCCGCCCTCGAGGCGGCGAAGGACGCCGACGCGGCGCTGCTGTTTCTCGGGGACAACCAGCAGATTGATCACGAGGCGGACGACCGGACATCTCTGCATCTGCCCGGCGTACAGCATGAGCTGGCCAAAGCGGTTCGCGCCGTCAACCCAAGGACCATCCTGGTGATCGTGTCCAACTGTCCGGTGGCGGTGATCTGGGAGCAGGAGAACCTGCCGGCGATCGTTGGCGGGATGTTCCTCGGCCAGGAGCAGGGGAAGGGGCGCGCGCTCGCGGATGCGAGTTTCGGCGCGTACAACCCCGGCGGCAAGGTCAGTACCACGTGGTACCGGCACGTC
>JAJYVK010000464.1 GCA_021792075.1 Actinomycetes bacterium
GTCGGGAACGTGCCCCTCAAACACCTCGAATCCGTCATTGTGCAGCTTTGCTACAAGCCCAGGATCGACCTCTATCCCGAATACCTTCTTTCCTGCGCTTCGCAGCGCCCTCATCATCGATCCTTGTCCACACCCGATGTCTAAGACGGTATTGCACCTCGTGAGATAACCGGAGATATGTGCGGCAATGGCATAGGTGGCGGCATCTCCGCCTTCAAACTCATGAACATAGCCGTACTTTCCGCTCCTCTTGTTGCCAAGCCTCACGGCAACCGCTCTATATGGGGATCCAGACCACAGATCAGCAATCCCTTTTCGCGCTTTGGTGATGTCATTGAGCACTTGGGAAAAGTTTCCGGCAAGCTCAGGACTCGCATTTTCTTCGAGAAATTCGGCCACGACAGCAGCCGTATCGAGATCGCCAATAGATACGAGGCCGCTCAACACCTTGATACCATTGTCCTTTTCACCAGCAATAAGTCTCAGCAGACTCTTCTCTAGCTGAGAGAGCTTGTCAGACGGCGATTCCTCAGCCATAAGATCCTTTATGGAAGTTTCTGCCCTCTCCCCTACCTTCTCCCAGGTGTAGCTGGATGAACTTCTTCTAGCCGCCTCGACCATATTCTTCGGAGGCGAATCCTCGCCCGCGATCTCGGTCAGTATCTTCGCTAACTCTTGGGTCGATGGTTCTAGCCAGTAATGTCTGTCTGCAAGAAGCAAGTCGCCGACTACCGGAGGCTCCCCAACAGTTAGTGTCGAAGGAATTAAGATCGACTCATTCTCAATCAAAAATTCGTTAGTAGCTCCCCCCTGTGTATGAATTACCGGCGTTCCAAGAGCCATGGCTTCGAGAACGGGGATAGCAAAACCTTCGGCGCGGTATGGCTGGATCAGGTAATCTGAATCGCGCATCAAACGCAGTAGATCGTTTCTCTCTAAATGTGTGGTAATACGCTTCACCCTTGAATTTACTCTGGGGTGTTCCTGTAGGGCTCCGTCCAGCACTGACTGACCACGATAGAAGCTATCCCCGCCAGTCTCTTTGACGGTGAGCTCAAGCTTTTTGAGCAATACGTCGTCGAGCATAGCCATGGCCTTTATCAGGACATCGACGCCTTTTCTACCGATAGTCCCTCCGACATAGATCAACCTCTTTGTTTTGTAATTCTCGTATGTCCGCTCGGGAAGGCTTGGAATATCACAGCCATTTGGCACCACCCATACCTTGTCAGCGCTCACCCCCGACTGTATGTATCCTCTTTTGCAATACTCGCTCGGCACCCATACGGCGTCGACCCCATCTATGCCTTCTAGCCATTTGAGGGGTATGGAGCCAAACTCCCAGGGTTGGATAACCACAAGCTTCTCTTCGGGATGAATCTTCGCCCACACGGGAGGCCACATCTGTCTGACTCTGACGTCTTGAACCTCTGCCGGATCTCCTATCGTCAGTTCCTCGTCGCCTCTTATGAGCTCAGCCAATAGTGCTCGTGAGATATCGAAGCCAATTACAGAGACCTGATGTCCTCTTTTGGCCAGCGACCGAGCCAGGTTCAGGTTTACGATGCCGTAGCTCCCTTGTTGCGCCAAATTTCCCTCTACGGCTATCTTCATTTGAAACCCCGTCCGCGAACGTAAATAGACTGATTCAGCTCGTTTTTACCCCTTCTTGCCACGAGGCGGGGCCTTTCTTGATCCATTCCGTGACGTCCTTTTCGCCAATCTCTACAGATAGCGCAGCGTCTTGGTTTTCCTTTTGAATTTTCGCCAGCACTTCTTCGCGATCAATTCTGACATCAGGCGGAGCCTCGATCCCGAGCCTGACCCTTCCGTTCTGAGACACCGACAGTACCGTGATCGAGATGCCATGCCCTATGATGATCCGTTGCCCTGGCTCTCGTGTTAGTGCAAGCATCAGTCAATCTCCGATCGGAATTGGAAACTCGGTTCTAATCGACCACCCCAGCTCATTTTCCGTAGACAATGGAATGATCTGGTCCGCTGCTCCGGTTGTTCGGTTGACCACGATAGGTGAAAAAAGATTTACGGTGGACTTAGCGATTGGCTCTCTTGGATGGACTATCGCCAGAAGAAGGGCTTTATCAGCGCTGGTAAGCCCCAACATCGTCGTTGTTGCGTCGTCGATAAACACTGAATAGTCAGGCCAAATCGCCCCCGGGGAGACAACCAGCAGGACTAGATTATCCATCGCGATACCCGGAGCCATCTCTATAGAATCCGTGCAGCGCAATCGCGCAAACGCTGAACCTCTTTCGTCTACAGGCTCCAAATGGAAATGCCTTGCTCCAGGAAAGCCCGGAAGGTCCCTGACCATGCTGATATTACGCTCAGTCAACACAATCGCCGTCATAGTGACTGACATCTCTACCTTTCTTGTTATTTAGGGCGCTATGAACTGTTGAAGAGTCTCAGGAATGGCCCGCGACGCTGCCCAGAGCGCTGCTTGATAGTTCGCCATCTCGCTGTTGAGTTGAGTTGTAGCCACGGGAATGTTGATATCCTGCAGCTGAGCCTGGCTACTTTGAATCGCCGTGAGTTGCTGGGTTAGGGAACTGGACATGTTCGACACTTCCTGTGAAGCGTTGCCAATCAAAGAGCTTGCTCCCTCCGCTGCCGAAAGGTTGCTGTTCAAAGAATTTATTGCAGTGCTTATCTGAGCCGCCGTCGGACTTCCACTCGCTAGAGCTGAAGATATGGCGGACAGTACTGAAAATATGCTGTTGGTTCCGCTGCCGAACACCTCGGTGCCAGGAAGTGACATTATTACGCT
>JAJYVK010000465.1 GCA_021792075.1 Actinomycetes bacterium
CTCATAGGTAGCAAGACTTGCCGGCAATGGTGCGGTGCCGTCGTCATAGCTAGTGATCGTCAAGGTAACAGGTGCTCCCTGGTGAACTGTGACGTCCGACGGAACAAACTTGGGCCATCCAGACTTTCCGTCCATCTTGCCGGTTTCAATTTCCAAAGCCACGTTCTGCGCCGGCGCCGTCGTGGTTGGTGCTACAGTCGTTGTCGGCGCTGCAGCCGTGGTTGGTGCTGCCGATGAATTAGTCGTGGTCGAGCTTGAAGCTGATGACCCACAAGCCGATAGAACGGCACCGACAGCTAAGACAGCGAGGCTCCCCGCAAGCGCTCCTGGTCTAAGGTATCTCCCTGAAGAAACTGCCATTTAAACCTCCCTATATATGGGTGACGGAACGGTCGATCTCTTGAGTCAAGCTCCAACTCGTTAATCACGTCATGGGTAATGCTACGAACAGCAGGAACCCGGATTATCTGCGATACCTCAGTGTTGCGAGCCGAAATACTACGGTGGTGTACCCGTGTGATCCCGGCATCCGGCCCCAAACAGCTGCCTCCACCAGCGGCGCAAGTGGTGCTCCATCAACTCCGATAATCGACTACTCCCGAAAGATCTGGGCGAAAGACCAAGTAGTTCTTCGAACATTCTGCTAATCAAACCAAGTTTTTACAGTGTCTCCCAGCGGAGTTCATATCCGCCTGCCGGTGCTGTCTGATGGGACCGGCCGATCTTGGAGCGCCCGATACGCAAGCCGTCAGAGCCGCGTGCCGACTCTGAGCGGTTTAAAACTGGCCTTCACTCTGAGCGACCACCGTAAAAGCTCTGAGGCACAAACCCCCACTCAGTCGATTAGGACCAAAATGGTCGGCTCAGGAGTGCTGCTCTCATTTTGACAAAGCTCGCCGCGCACTGTGAGAATGAATTCCGGAGCAGGTCAAAACCGATCCTGCCTAGGAGGTAGAGCAGTGCAAGCCGAGCCTGTTACGAGGGGGCTTCGAAAGGCCGCGCCGAGACCGGACCTCTTTGAGGTGGCTCATCTGTCAGACCCGTGGGAAGCTTTGACAGCTGAGCTGAAACCGCCTATGTCACATCAAGATGCGTTTCTCGAGGCCTATCGCTGCCTCTTATGCGGGGGGCCTCTCACGCCTGCTCCTTGCATGCTGGCCTGCCCAGCAAAAGTCGACGTTCCAAGTTTCATCGGAGCCATATCGGTCGGAGAGGCCGTAGAGGCAGCCGAGATCATCCTCGACGCAAATCCTTTGGGGGGAACCTGCGCACGGGTCTGCCCCACCGAGGAGCTCTGCGAAGGAGCTTGCGTCCTCCACTCCACCCACCAGCGGCCTATCGACATTGGGCGGCTCCAGAGGTACGCGATCGACCAGGCATTTAGAGATGGCAACCTTTTGGTGCCAGAGAGGCCGCAGCACAATGGAATGCGAGTGGCGGTGATCGGAGCGGGACCCGCTGGTCTCACCGGAGCCTTTGAACTTGCAAAATATGGATACAAGGTCACCATCTTCGATTCAAGAGCCGGCACCGGAGGCCTAGTGCGAGCCGCAATCGCTCCGTACAGGCAGCTGACCGAGCCACTGGATCAGGAGACAGCCCGTCTCTGGGAGCTGGGCATCGAGTTCCGACTCGGCACCACAGTTGACAGCTCCCTTAGAGAGGAGCTGGAGAGCTCATACGACTCGATCCTTCTGGCGATTGGAATGGGCGAAGACGCTGCGACGGGATGCGAAGGAAACGACCTCAAAGGGATCTTCTCCTCGCTGCCCTTCATCGAAAAAATAAAACTTGCCTATCTGCCTGACGTAAAAAACAAGGTTGCTGTCATCGGTGCGGGCAACACCGCAATGGATGTCGCCCGAGAGGCTATCAGGCTTGGTGCAGCTGAGGTGACCGTTCTCTATCGGCGCAGCGAGAAAGAGATGCCGGCATTCCCCGTTGAATTCGATGAGGCCGTTCAGGAGGGCGTCCGCTTCGCCTGGTTGACCAGCCCGGTGAGATACGAGGGGAACGGAAGGGTCAACGCGGTGAGGTGCCTGAAAATGAAGTTGGGTGATCAGGACTCCTCGGGAAGGCGAAAACCCGTTCCGGTAGACGGATCCGAATTCCTGCTCGAGGTAGACACGGTCATAGAGGCAATAGGCCAGCTTCCGAGGAAGGACTTTCTCTTTGCAATTCCCGGGATCGAGCTCAACTCGGGGCTGATCAGGGCAGCCTCTGAAACGGGGGCAACCGGAAATCCCCTCTACTTCGCAGCTGGTGATGCGCTAAACGGAGGAGCGACGGTTGTCGAAGCCGTAAGAATGGGAAAAGTGGCAGCGGCGGGCATAGATGCCAAGCTTTCAGAGCGGGGCGGAGCAAAGTGACCACTCTGACCATAAAGATAGGCGAGCAAGCTCCCAACCGCATCGGCGCAGAAACAGTTATCCGTTATGAGCAGGACCGTGCATCTTTGACCGTTCGCCGCAGGTACTGCAAGAGCTGCCTCCTGTGCGTAGAAGTCTGCCCAGCCAAGATCCTCGAATTGGATCGGGACGACCTGATATATGTAACTGACATCAGCAAATGCATCTTTTGCGCTGCCTGTGCTGGACGCTGTCCCGACTTCGTCTTCGTGGTGGAGCCCAAGGCGGAGCCAATCGGAGATCGGGGCCCGTTCCGGCTCACGCCCGCTCGGGGAGGCCGATAGCATGGCGCTTCGCATGATGATGGGAAACGAGGCGGTGGCCATCGGTGCGCTTTCCGCCGGCTGTGATTTCTATGCGGGATATCCCATCACTC
>JAJYVK010000466.1 GCA_021792075.1 Actinomycetes bacterium
GAGACTCCAACGGACTGGAAAAGTTTCAACACCTCAGGCTTGGAGCAAAAGTACAGGATCTGGCGGTTTCTCGCAACCATCGAAAGCTCCTTTGCGAGTCCCTGAGCTCTCTCGATGTCCGCGTTCACCATGACGTCATCCATAAGTAGCGGGAGATCCAAGGCGTGTTGCCTAGTGACAAGAGCTAGTCTTATCGAAATATAGAGCTGTTCCCTCGTCCCCCGTGACAGCTGTGCATCCACAACCTCCTCACCGGCAGCGTTGCGAGCAAAGATTGAGTCGCCCTTTTTACCCTCCTTTTTCAGAATCGCTACATATCTGCCCCCGGTAACACGTGAGAAAATCTCAGAAGAAAGCCGCAACAGCTCCGGCTGATGCATTTCCTCAAACCTGGCGTTGGCATTTCTCAGAAGCTGCTTGGCAACTACGCACCTCCGAAGCCGATCTGTAAGCTCCTCGGCTTCCAATGTCAAAGATTCGATCAAGGCCTGGCTCTCAGCGACCGAATTACTTTTGAACAACCTTCTCTCTTCAGCAACGATCTCCGCCTGCTTGCCCAAGAGCTCGTCTCTCGTCTTTTGAGCCTCGCGAGCTGTGTCGCTCAGGGATCCAATCAACTCGGCCAGCTCGACCCGGGGCATGCTGAAATAAGGAAGAACGTCGCTCAGCTCCTGTCCAAAGACGGACTCCATAGAACGCATAAAAATAGAACTCTGGGAGCGGTTCTCGTCGAAGCGCCTCAAGAGATCAAGGAGTACCTCATCAAAGGAGTCGTGGCTATAGCCAAGCGGAGAAAGAAGCTCGTCGACCCGTTCGTTCAGCCCATCCAACTCTGTGACGAGCCTTTCGATCTCCGATTCGAACGCATTGAAATCTCTCTCAAGCCTCTCGGCTTCCGATCTCATCTTCTGGCTTGATGATAGTCTCTCGCACAGGTCGGAGACGATCACCTCCAAAAGGTCAGACGAAGGATACTCTGGAACCTTCAGCTCAGGGAAATCGGCATTGAGCAGGCTGATAAGAGCTAGTTTGCGTTCCTGGAATATTCTTTCGTGCTTGGCGAGTTCTCTGCCAATCCTTTCTAGTTCGGACGCGTCACGCATTAGATGAGTCAGCTCTGAAACCTGTTCCATAATGGCCTCTACTGGGGTTTCCTGATCTACCTTCAAACCGTAGCGCCGAACAATCCCTGCTATCCGGCCGGATTCAGCTCTAAGTCTGATCACGGAGTCCAGAACTCTCTTCTCGCTCTGGAGCCGATCCAACTTTTCCATTAATGTCCGGCCGTCAGCTCGTTGGAGACCCAGTTGGTTCATCACCAACCTTGAGCCTCCACGCCCATGTGGCTTTGAGCCCCTCCTGCCCTTTGTAGCCAGAACAATGAGCAAAACAGCCGCAAGGGCGGCGAAGCTCCCAAGCAGAATTCCCATAGAGCTAGCAATGGCCTTGGTTGCGTAGAGGGTGACAGCGACAGTGACTCCACACAAGAGTACGGCCACTCCCCAAATCAGTACTCCTAGAGTCGCGGGACGACCCGGCGAATCTGACTGAGCAATCAGCTCGCCCACCTTCTGGATCGACTCCTCTACAACCTCCAGTCGACCGCTAAGTTTGTCAGTGGAGAGTGCTTCCAGCGGTGAAGGGCGATTTTCGCGTGTCTGCCGTTCCAGGGAATCAAGGCTGCCTCTCAATCTTTCCAGTGTCTCAACTGCCGCTTTCAGGCCGGGTCCACCAGCTCGGCCAATCTCGCTCCCCAGGTCTATACCAACACGCGAGCTCCTCTCCTCTATGGCGGACTTCGCTGTGTGAAACTCAGAGCTTTGATCGTTTAAATCCCTCACGAGCTCTGTCAGTTCGTCTTTTATCTTCTTGGCCACTCTTACTCCCTCAGCTCGGTCAACCAAGGAGGTGTCGACATCAAAAGGCTGAAGTTGTCCAACGACAACGTCCCTTCTTCTCGTGAGTTCATCGATCGAAGTCGTGGTGCTATTAATGCGCTGGAAAAGATTTTCGATTGATCTCAAAAGATCTGGACTTAAAGTCGACAAATTAGGATAGCGCTCGACAAATCGGGTGGAAACAAGGTACGAGTGGTGCTCATCAGCCAAGCGCTGCACCTCAGTGCATATCTTTAGTTCGTGTGATATCTTGGAGTGCTCGTCCTCGATATTGCGTATTCTGCGCCCCAGCTCTTCTTTGCTTTTGTACCTGTTGATGAAAGCTTCCTCGTCTGCGACTCTCTCATTTCTTTCCTTTTTGGCCAGCTCCAGTTCATCTAAGACCTTTGGCAGTGAGCGCACCCGCGCATCACGTCCAGCTAATTTCTTGATCTCCTCGTCCAAGCTGTCTACGACAGAGCTGATAGCGATACCCTTACCGCTTGCAACGGCTCCAAATAGATGCTCAGACAGAATTCCACTCCCGCTCGTCGTGCTAGCCAAGAGATCATCAAGGCCGAAACTATAGAGGCGTGAGAATACCTGATTACCGCCGGTTCGCAGGGAGGGGAAAAGATCCGAGATGTCTTGATCCGATAGCCTGTTCTCAAGATAAAGGCGTCTTTGCGACGAAAGCCCTTTTCTCGTCACTTCCAACAGATACCTCGATTCCTTGTCGCTGAACTCGACACGCCCAAATGGCCTGAACTCTCTTTGCCCCCTTATGCTGGGTCTGGGGAAGAGAACCTCCTCTAAGAAACCTTTCAGCTGGGACTTTCCAGCCTCGTTCGGACCAAAAAAGATATTTATACCATCGCTTAGCTCGCCATGAGCAGGCAATGTC
>JAJYVK010000467.1 GCA_021792075.1 Actinomycetes bacterium
TCACAACCAATAAGTCCGAATCTTCTATAACCGCCTTAGCGATTTTTTCGGATCGTACCTGCATTGGGTGGCCAGATGATAACATCGTGCTCGGATGTCTTGAAATCACAGGTATGGAACACAGTGCAGATAGTTTTCCCAGAACATCCAATCCCCCAGGACCCAACCGTCCTGTGATAATGGCTGGACTCCTAGCGCTCATTAGTAGATCTACGATTCTTCGCAAGGCTTCGACGTCCATGGCCGCAGGTATCGGACGTGCAAATCTATCGACTCGTCTCTCTAAGTTCTTACTCGGGGGATCCATTAAAACGTCACGTGACAGCATAAGGTACGCAAGTCCCGGTATACCACCACCAGCAATTTGTACCGATCGCCCTATTACCTGGCTTGTCTCACTACTTCTAGAAAGCTCAAAGGTCCATTTTGCGTAAGACCGTAAGATTCCTGCTTGATCTGGCACATCCTGCTGCCAATGAATCATGCTAGAACGCGAACCTGGAACATTTCGATCATCGCTATATGGCGTCTTGCCTGCCAACACTAAGACGCCCGCTCGATCTCGTAACACATTGTGCACCATCGCACCGAGATTCTGGGTTCCAACATCTACGTGCACAAAAACAGCCTGAGGAATTCCCGTGCGCTGCCAGTAACCGTGCGCTGCAGCAAGTGCCACACTTTCAAAAGAACAGGCGATAATTTTTGGAATATTTACGCCCCGTTCCTGTAGTGCTAAACCCGCTTCTTGAAGCGGAGCTGAGTCAGTCCCAGGATTCAAGAACAAATAGTCCACTCCATGGACTTTTAATAGATACAGTATTTCCTCCGCACAACTGCTGAAATCAATCAAACCTCCGCAGTCGTCCGCTGACTCCATACTATTCACTTTCATGTAACCTCCGAAATCTTTCGAATTCACTGCGATAATTAATGAACCCGCAATATATGGTTAAGATATTTCGACGACATTGTTCGACAATTTGGCCAGGTGACTCAATATTTCACATTCGGGCCACGTCCACACCTTAATTTTATCTACTGGATCACTAGAGATTCTGCAAACAGAACACCGACCCTGTCAGTCTGACCTTGGTATGTCGTGAAGGGGTCGCCTGAAGTGAAGCTGACTGTACAGGGCGATCACCAAGATAACTGATCCAACCGAGCAACTACCCATTCAGCGTTGACAAGTGGGTCCGAACAAAATTGTACGCACTTGACTCCAAAGCTGTCCATGCAGTCGAATCCTCGTAGATTGGGGCGAGACTGACCTTCTTGGCCTGCGCAATATAGGTGGGTTCCTTCGCAATCATTGCTAGCGCCTGTCTGAGTACCTGTTTGGCAGCACTCGACATTTTTGGTGGTCCATCAATCCCCAACACATTATAAAAGGCCTCAGTAGAAGCGCCAACCTGGGCAATGGAATCAACTCCTGGCAAGAATGATAATGGCCGAGGAGCGAATTCAACAACCGCCTGTATCCGCTTTTCCGCAATCAACGGAAGCGCCTGAGCTCTGGTAACTGATGCTAAGTCAACCGCACCGCTCAGTACTCCGTCAATAGACTGTGCCGCATTTGCGTATGGCACGGTTGCCGTCCTAATATCGTTAACCTTAGAAAGAAATTCGGCACTCATCCACCCAGCGGAGGTCTTAACGCCAAACACACCGATCGTAATGGTTCGATTTGCGGTCTTAAGGCTTGCGAAGCTCTTCAAAGGCGAGCCGTACTTTGATACATAAATAGAAGTATCATTGCCGAATAAACCTGCTAAAGGCGTATACTTTAGCAACTTGTATCTACCATCTCCAACTATCTCCCCAATGGCCATTTGAGGCAAATATGTCATGTGTAGTATTCCCGAGTTTGGTGCGCTATTGTACACATATTGCGAACCGGTATTTCCACCGCCGCCAAGTACTGGACGTATAGTTACCGGTATTTGCAAAGTTTTTTGGAGAAAGGGCTGGATCGCTTCGGCACCACTATAAGTGACACCGCCAGGTGGTAGATCAGATACAATAGTGAGGCCCTGCGGAAACAAGCGCTTGGCAGCGGTCGCCAGAACCGTAGATGTAGACGCCACAATTTTCGAGGTCACGACGGTAGTCGACGTGGTGCTGGTTGCAACAGCTGTCGTCGAACCACATGCTGAAGCTGACAAACCCACTATGGCAATGATGCAAAGACTTCTTGCGTTGAGATTTTTCAACGATCCTCGACCTTTCATTTCGGATTCCGATATGCCGGACCTCACAAAGTGTCACGCTTAACGTATTTGCTGAAACGGGATCCATTCGAAAACCTCCTGAATTACCTGTTCCTAATTGTCGAAGAAAGCCGATCCCGAAATCCACACCGCCCCACTCGGTTCATTACGAAGGCAACAGACAGAGGAATCTTTTCGTCATTCATCGTTGCCAGAACAACTACTTTTAAATACAAATCTATCGTCGACAATATTGTCGTCCAAATTATACTCGTTATCACTTATATGTCAATAAGTTTCAAATTTCGTTGCCACGCTGCGGATCACGTTTAAGACGCGCCCACATCCTCTATTTTCTCGGCCCACAATTCCAGCAGATGCTATTCGTTGTCGCTCTCTTGGCACCCCGTTCTGCTCCATCTATAAACTATCCGCTAATCATTAACCGCCTGACTTGACATTCAACTTCCCGAGATCTAGAGTAACGATCACGGACAGATTGTGAATGTTTGGTTCACTATGTGGTTACAGGGTGTTACGTCTCGCAGGCATCAAGTAGC
>JAJYVK010000468.1 GCA_021792075.1 Actinomycetes bacterium
TATGAAGCCTGGGGCTTGCGGGCTCGTTCCACGAAAGTCCAGTAGGATTCTCTCGCCCTTTTTCTGGGCGCGGCACCGAACAGTGTAGAGCTCCTCTGAAAGACCGTCGTGGTCCATGTGGTCCTCGCCGTAAGCCTCACCGTCAGGTAGTTCCGCGAGCTTCTTTCGGAATAAAAGTTCCGAGTAGTCGAGATTGTCTTCAAGTGCGTTCTTGATAGTCTCCAAGCCATAGCGCGTTATAAGTTCGTAAAGTCTCGCTCTTGCCACATTGGCGCATGCTATTTGGGCTCGAAGGTCTAGTTCGATGAGATCGGGGAGGCGTGAGTTGGTGAGATACGTTGCGACGACTTCAGGCTGGACCGTGCCATCCCTTACCACGCGGAGCATCCTGTAGCGCGGCGCTTCGTCGAAGACGGAGCGGGCAAGGGGATTCCAACTTCCCGGCCGGGGTCCGCCAACGTCGACCTGGTGAATCACGGATGCTGTCCATGCAAAGCACTGCCCCTCCCAGAACACCGGCTGTATGACGCAGACGTCATTTTGATGCGCAGCTCCCATCCAAGGATCGTTGGTGAGGTACATGTCGCCTTCACGGATGTTGTTCGAACCCAGAAGGCTAATTGCGCTTTGGACGATGACTGAAATGGCGCTGACATGGGCAATGATATAGGGGCCCACAGTGACGACCTCTCCGTCTGCATTGAGGAGGGCCACATTGAAGTCATTGCCTTCGGTGGCCACAGGAGATCCCGAGACGTTTACGATTGTCTTGCCCTGCTCGTCATTTATCTGCCAGAGCCTGTGTCGCAGAACTTCGAAGGTTACCGGGTCGTTGCGCGGTTTGAAACGGCTAGAAGGCTGAGAACTCATTGAGCCGGCTCTCCTCTCCTTTTATTAGCGGTGCGAAAGTGATGATGAACTGGCCATACTCGTCTACCATCAGGCTCTGGCCATCGTGTAGCGGAATAGTCATTCCATAGGAGACGATCAAAGCGGGACCCTCTACGATATGCCCCGGCTGGAGGAGCTCAGCTTGGTACACCGGGGTTGGCTCCAGCCGCCTTGTCGCCATTCGATAGATCTGCTTTTTGCCAAGAAAGGCGGTTTCGAGCTCTCGGCTAGCGGGATCCCTTCGCTTGGTTGTCACGAGCATAGGCGTTGGCGCCGTTGAATCTACACGCAGGCTTATCCACTCGATTCTGGAGTTGGGCGAACTGGCTCCGCTGCCGTAGCGGAAGTCGTACTTCTCTTCGAAGGAGGCAACCAGCCGGAACAGATCCTGGGGGTCCAGTGGCAGATGCTCGGGCAACGGTATCGTGAGTTCGTGGATCTGATTCCTATAGCGCAGGTCGGCGCTCACCAAGATCTCTGCTTCAGCAGGGGTGCCGCCATCCTCAATTATCAGAGCGGAGCTGCGGGAGACCATCTCGTGCAGGACCTGGTTCAGCTCCGCGAGGAAATCGAGCCTGACCGTCCCATCACTGCTGCGCAGCTCTTGGGGAAAGGAGTGAACCAGACTGTGGCGAAATTCGGATTGTCCGATTCCCGCAGCGGAAAAGACGGTGGCTTCCGCCGGGACTATGACTTTGCGCACTCCTATGTCAGGACCGTATGCCGTGCAATGCGTCGGTCCGCAACCTCCGAATGCCACCATGGCAAACTCTCTCGGGTCGTGTCCGCGTTGGACAGTGGCTCGTCTGATCAAGTCTGCCATTCGCGCATTGACGATTTGGTAGACGCCGGCAGCGGCCTGGATCGCGCTTATGCCAAGGGGCTTGGCGATCTGAGTCTCCATAGCCTCTAGAGCCATTTCTCGCGAGATTGACATCTTCCCGCCTAGAAAGTAATCGGCATCTATGTATCCGAGTATCACGTCAGCGTCGGTCACGGTCGGCGTGACGCCGCCCCTCTGGTAGCAGACGGGTCCGGGCTGAGATCCCATGCTCTGCGGTCCAACATTGAGGTTGCCGATCTCATTCAGCCAGACGGCACTCCCGCCTCCAGCACCAACGGTTACGATCTCTACCGTTGGAATAGCCACCATCTGGCGTTCGATGACAGTCTTCGGAGCGGTGAGCGGGCTGCCGTTCAAAATAAGCCCCACATCGAAGCTGGTTCCCCCCATATCGGTTGTTATGAGGTTTGCTTCGCCCATGACTGCGCCGAGTTTCTGGCTTGCGATAACTCCACCGACGGGACCGGAAAAAAGCGTGGTTATGGGAGTCCGCTCGATCTCACGAGCGGGGGCCAAGCCTCCTACGGATTGCATTATCAGCGGTTCTTGACTAAAGCCGACCGATCTGAGATGCTGCCGGATTCCCTTAGCATAGCGTTCAAAGACCGGACCGAGATAGGCGTTGATAGCTGTCGTGTTCGCCCGCTCGTACTCTCTGATAATGGGCACAAGCTCGTTGGAGGTGACTACAAAGAGATCGGGGTAGAGCGTGCGAGCGATTTCTGCTGCTCGCCGTTCGTGGTCCGGATTGCGGAAGGACCATAGAAAGCATATCGCCAGCACCTCTATACCAGCATTGATGAGCTCGCTTAGAGCCTCTTCCACGCTGCTTTCCTGCAAGGGAACGATGACCTCTCCGCGCGAGTCGACCCTCTCGATTACGCCGCGGACTCTATCAACGGGAACTATCGGGGCGGGTGGATCCGCATGGCGGTAGTCGTATAGTTGGGATTCGTCGAGGCCTATTGTTCGCCCTAGGACGCGGGCTATAGCCAGGGTATCTTCGAACCCAATGGTAGTCAGAAGACCC
>JAJYVK010000469.1 GCA_021792075.1 Actinomycetes bacterium
GTGCAGCGGCAAGCCCTGCATCCGCGGCACACGAATCATGGTGCGCAACATCCTCGGAATGATCGCGGGCGGCTACACGGTGGAGCGCGTGCTGGCGGAATATCCCGGCCTCACGCGTGAGGACGTGGCCGCGGCACTTGAGTACGCGAGCCTTGTGGTAGACGAGGAAAAGGTCATCTTGCCTGACTGAACCGTTCGCCGTACTGCTGGATCAGAACGTGCCCTACAGCGTGCTCCGATGGCTCACGAACTTGCGGCCGGCGTGGCGTGTGGCGTGACGACGAGAACTTTGCCGACCGCCGTTCCTTTCCCGTCGGTGACCACTTCGGCATCGTGCGACTTCGTGTCTGGCCAACGACGGCCGACGAGACGATCGCCGCCCTGCAGCGGCTTCTGGAGCAGGTCAGTGAGGACGAGCTGCGAGGCGCGTTGGTGACCGTGGACCGGTCGCGCATTCGTGTACGTCCACGTCACTCAAACCCGTAACAGATGCCAGCCCCGTGCCCACGAGGGTGGCGATGCCAGGAGCCAGTGGGCCCATGGCGGCGTGCCATCATCCGTGACCGGAGGGCACGCGCACGGCCAAGCTGGTCTTGCACGTCGAGGCGGACAGTAGTCTGCGCCTGCCGGCCGAGGTCCTGCGGCGGCGGGGCTGGACGACTTGGTCGGGCTTGCTCTTGAGCCTGGCGCAGTTGCACTCCAACCGGCGGGCGCCCACGACGGCGCCGAGATGAGCGACGAGGAGATCGTCGAGATCTGCCGCGAGATCCGGCGGGAAATCTTCTAGGAGAAGCATGGCTACCGAACTCGGTAAGGTCTTCGTACACACCAACGTCGGGGGGCCATCCTGTGGAAGGGCCGCACCGGCACCTGAAGTCCGGGCGCCTTGCGCACGGTGGGTTGGCTGACCACAATCAATTGGGATTTTGTGACCACGGTACAAGCACCGCCGTTGTGCAACTCAATTGTTGAGATTGATTCCGAGTACCCCCACAGCATGATGGGCGACGAATCCACAATGGGTGCAAATCAATTGTACCATCGGTACAAATCTACCACCGATTGCCATACCCCCAGCCAAAGACGTCGTGGTTGCAGCCACGATTTCTTCTTCGATCGACCAGGCCGCATAGCCGCACATGGGACACGCTCCCCGTATTCTTGCTTGTAAGTTGGAAAAAATAGTCTGCTTCTGTCGGTCCGTTAGCGCCAAGCCGATCCCTCCTTAGGGTGCGAGACTCCGGAACTCCTCAGCAACTACATGCCCAAAATCGATGGACAGCTCTTCGGCTGCAGATTGGGCAGCACTCAGTAAAGCGGCGTCATCTCTCGAACCAGAGATAACCTCGACGGTTTCGGGGTAGATGTCCACGTAACCCTGAATGCCCGGCTCTCGCTTTGCAATAGCGAACGCCACAGACACCTTATCCTGCCAACCTCCGACCAAGCAGCCTAACGACACAGTCGGCAGTGAAAAGCCCTTGTGCTGCTGGGGTGCGATCGTGAGTGCGCATCCGGCCTCAGCCATGGGCTTGCGACCGTACCCTGCATCTTCCAACGGTTCGAGCGCGCGATGTGACCGTGTGTACGGCGCGGTAAGGATTTGTCGCAGTTGCGGCGAGGTGTCATTGCGTTGAAGAGCGAGTAATTCGGGGTATGCGCTGACCAGCATCCCTTCTATGGTCTGCACCGCGGACGCTGAAGACCACGCTTTGAAAATCTCCTTCGCAATGGTCTCGCACTCCGATTTAAGCTCGGCGGCAATATCGGCATCTCTTTGGACGTCATTAACTACTAGCCGACCAAGTGCGTTACTCGCGTCCGCAATGGCATTGCGAAGCTCAACGTCAAGATCTGTTCCGCTCTTGCCTGTCTTATCCCACTCTTGTAGTGCAGTGACTTGCTTTGGGAGATTCCTAAGCACTTCGAGCCGACGGGCTGGATCATCATGTAGCAATGAACGCAGAACCGCATTAATACCGAGGTACACAGTATCGCGCCGGTTGCGGGTGAGGTCATAGTCCGGGTGGTGCGGAGGAAGAAATGCCGGCAGGACCTGACCGGCGACTAGCTCGTATAGGATTTTGCCCAGTGCGTACGCGTCGAACGCCAACTGGCCTCGGTCAATGGTCTGCCGACTAAATGCTTCCTTGGGCGTGTAGTGGATCGAACCGATCCGCTCAAGGTCTCCAGTTAGTCGTTCCTGTATGACGTCCTCATACAGGGGCAGGCACAAACCTAAGTCGGCGAGGATAAATCGGTGCTGGTGCATTAGAATGTTCGCTGGCTTCAGGTCACGATGTGCGACTCCCTGGGCATGAATTCGGAGAACGGCATCGACTATCTCGGCATAGGCGGAAAGGGCACTCGCAAGGTTTCCTCCGAAGCACTCGTTGGGTCGCAGGAGCTTGGCTAAACTTCCTCCATCGGCGATCGGCGCCACGTACCACGGTCGTGCCGTGCTTGGTTCCGTAGTTGTGTAATCGTCGATAATTTCGAGAACCGGGGCGCCTGTCCGAAATAAACTCTTTGTTGTGGAAATCTCGAGATCCAGTCGCCCTTGTCGGTCTGAATTCACTAGGACCTTCATTGCGTAGTCGCCGGGCAGGGTGCCATTGCTATCCCGAACAACATAGACTTGGGCTTGTCCGCCACCGCCGAGCGTCATACCTGTACGCTTCCACCGTGCAGTGCCAGTAGAAGACATACACGCATTTTACGCCCGGTGAGGTTAACCGTCACCTCCCACGCCGGGACCCATTGAA
>JAJYVK010000470.1 GCA_021792075.1 Actinomycetes bacterium
CTTGCAATAATCATTGCAGCCTGGTCCAGCACCTGCTCTTCGACCTCGATGCGCCGGCTGATGCGAAAGCGCCGTTCCACCTGAGCTAGGCTCATTCCGCCTTCCAGGAGGTATTGCTGCTTAACTCTGCCAAGCGAGTGGCCGGTGTGAATCTGTGGTATGTTTAGCATGCTTGACAGCTGAAGTCCTACATAGCCAGCATCTGCGTAATGTGTATGAACAACATCGGGCAACCGGTCTTGGGCCTTGAAATGTTGGAGCGTCCGGTCGACGAACTCATCCAGGTAAGGCCACAGCGCCTCCTTGCGAATGTACCGCCTTGGCCCGCAGCGCAGCCTAACGATTCGAGAATTGGGCGACAGCCATTCCTCGTCGACCGCGTAGTCACTTGAGATTGCTGGACTCTCCACCTTTCTGGTTAGTAAGTCAACCTTCTCAACACTGGCGTTATTGGCTAGCGCTTGAACGAGATCCAGCACGTAGCCAACCTGTCCTCCTGTGTCGGGGTCGCGTCCCAGTTCAGGATCCTTGCCTCGGATGAGTCCGTGGACACTAACCATACAAAGGTAAAGACCTTTTTCTTCGATAAGAGTCTCTCCTATTAGTCGGCTGTATTTTGACAGTCACATGACCTATTTGAACTGAGTCATTGTTTAAGGAAGTGTGTGTAGTCACTCTAGCAACTATCCGGCACTGGATGCAAGACTGCAGCTGTCGTCGAGACCTGCCTTATCTGCTTCCGCACCTCGTTGAGCTGGGGGAACACGAGTTGCGTGCCCGGTATCTGAATTCTAATGGGGTGGGTTGCGGCCGCTGGATTGTTCAGGAAACGTAGGATTCCCAGTCATCATATGAAGAGTTGACCATCCCCCCTTTTCTGTAAGCGGGATGACTAAAGCTGAGAGCTTGTAGCGGTCAAGGCTTCTACGTCTGACGCGCATAGCTCTCCAAAGCGGCTCCTACCAGGAGGTAGCGATGTATTTGGTCTCGGTGTACTCGAGAATCCCCTCGTGGCCACCTTCTCGGCCGATTCCGCTCTGCTTGACGCCACCGAAAGGAGCGGCCGGATCTGAGACAAGGCCCCTGTTAAGGCCCACCATCCCGCACTCGAGCGCCTCTGCTACGCGGATCCCTTTCTTTAGGTCGCCGGTGTACAAGTAGGATACCAAGCCGAACTGGGTGGCATTCGCCAATGAGACGACTTCGTCTTCGGAGTCGAAGCTGACTATGGGCGCTATTGGCCCAAAGATCTCCTCTTTTAAGATCTCCGCATCGGGCGGCACGTTTGCGAGCACCGTGGCCTCGTAGAAGTATCCCCTACGATCCATGGCGTTACCTCCGAGGCGGACCTCGGCACCGTTACTGATGGCGCTGCCTACCAGGGATTCGACCTTTCTGAGTGCCGACGGGTTGATCAAAGGACCAAGTTTAGAGTCCTCCTCCAGCCCTGGTCCGACCTTGAGGGAACCCATGGCAGCCGCCAGTCTCTTGGTGAACTCCTCCAGGGCGGGAGTCTGCACGTAGAAGCGGTTAGCTGCGGTGCAAGCCTCGCCGCCGTTTCTCATCTTGGCAATCATCGCGCCCTCTACTGCGGCGTTCATATCGGAATCTGCGAAGACGATGAAGGGTGCATTTCCGCCTAGTTCCATTGAGCTGTTCAATATGTTGTCCGCCGCTTGGATTAGCAGTGATCGGCCGACCTCCGTGGAGCCTGTGAAGGATAGTTTTTTCACTCTGGGATCATGGAGTATCTTCGATGCCACCTCTGACGATCTGTTTGAAGGGATTATGTTTACGACACCGTCTGGAACGCCAGCCTCCTGGAGAATCTGGCCTAGGAGAAGGGCGGTCAGCGGCGTATCCGATGCTGGTTTGAGGATGATCGAACAGCCTGCAGCCAAAGCGGGACCGATCTTTCTAGTGGCCATCGCCGCTGGAAAGTTCCAAGGAGTGATGAGGACTGCTACGCCGACCGCCCTCCTCATCACAAGAATCTGGTTGGACCCGGAAGGAGCCCTTTGAAGATAGCCAGCCATTCTGACCGCTTCTTCCGAGTACCATCTGAAGAACTCTGCTGCATAGGCGGTCTCGCTCCTGGCGTCGCTGATGGCTTTGCCGTTCTCCAAAACCATGAGACGAGAGATCTCTTCCGATCGCGACCGCATGATTTCAAAGGCTCTGCGCAAAACCTCTCCCCGTTCTCTCGGGGCTGTGGCTTCCCAGCTGGGTTGAGCCTCGTAGGCGGCGGCTACTGCAAGGGTTGCGTCTTCTGTCGTGGCATTTGCGACCTCCGCCAGCAACTCAGATGTTGCCGGATCCATTACGGCAATTGAACTAGAGTCGCTTGATTCTCTCCAGTTACCTCCGATTAGAAGTTTCGTGGGGACCCCGTTGGGAAGTTCTGTGATGTGCACTGTTCCACCTCACTTTCTGGAGCCGATTCAATTGTCAATGTTGACTTGGGTTCGTAGAGGTTCAAAGCGGACCAAATCTCGCGCTAGGCGAAATGGAGACTTGACAGCTGACCTAATGGCTATAGCGGTTGCCACTAAAAGGTGCGGGCAAAATCGAGTTTCCACGGTGGTGAATCTCTATATAGAGAGAGCCTAGCCCAGGCGAACGGCAATGATGGGCACGCGACATGCGCATGTTGTGGACGGAAGCCTGAAGACCAAACGGCCCTGCAGCTTTCCATGGTAGGCTGGATTTAGTTGTATAGATCAACAAAGTGCGGCTGTATCTGACCCTCATTAGTCGCCACTGA
>JAJYVK010000471.1 GCA_021792075.1 Actinomycetes bacterium
CTCCTGAACCCAGCTTTGCCAAGCGCGGCTCTGGTCCTGTCGATCGCCTTATGGAGGTGCTCCTGGACTACAAGGCCACTGTGTCAGTTACCGAGCCTGCGCGGTTGTCAAAGGTGCTTGCCGAAGTGGTCGAAAGCCAAGGGATCAAAAGTGTCGTCATCCCTCAGGGGTTGAATCAGGATTGGTGCCGCAAGATCAGGGGCATTGATATCATCATTGATGATGGAAAACTCTCTATTGCGGAACTTTCGACAATAGATGGAGTTATTACCGGATGCAGCTGCGCAATAGCTGAGACCGGCACGCTTGTTCTCTCGGGCCTAGCAGACGAAGGCCGGCGTGCCATAACTCTGCTGCCCGACTTTCACTTCTGCGTGGTGCGGTCCAGTACGATCCTTCGCAGCGTCGGAGAGCTTTTTACACGGATTGAGGTGTCTAGACCAGTGACGCTTATTTCGGGTCCGTCTGCCACATCTGACATTGAACTGCGGCGTGTCGAGGGCGTTCATGGACCGAGGAATCTGTTTGTGGTCATCGTTAGCTAACGGCAATCTCCACCCGCAGAGACTGGCGGAACTACTTTTGCCGACCAATATGGAGTCATGATGGAAAAATCGTCCCTGCTGACCAAAGGTACCGCGAATTTGCGGTCACAATTGATCTAAAGAAGTTCAGATTTTCAGGCTCCCATCTTCGGCGATATTCGACGAATCCGACATTTTGATGAAGTGATATATCATAAAAGAGCAGTACAGAGCTTTGCAGTCTCTTGAGTTAGGTATGCAATGTGCACACCTATAGTATTTTCCGCGTGTACATCGACATCTCAAGCTACAAAGGCGCCAAGCGGGTAAGGATCCTAAAGCGCGAAAAGGTTGGCGGAAAATGGACCAACAAGGTGGTAAAGCACGTCGGCACCGCACGAGATGACTCCGAGCTTGAGGTACTAAAACAGATTGCGCTGCAAGACCGCTCGAGACTGATACGCCCCAACCAGCTCAGCTTTGATTTAGAGCATGGCCCAGCTGGCGGGATTTTCACGCTCGGGACCTATTACCACGGAGCAGAGCTCGTCTTCGGCGACATATTCGACTCGCTTGGGGTATCGATAGGAAGACTGACACCGCTGCTCAGGCTTTTGACCATTTCGAGGATCGCACATCCTGCCTCAAAGAGGGATACCGCCTACTGGATGGAGGAATCCCTCGGCTCTGGCTACAGCCTGGATCAGATATATCGGTTTCTAGACGTGGTGTTCAAAAAGAGAAAGCAGATCACATCGTCTGTATCTCATTCGCTCTCTCGGAGATACCCGGGGGCGATGAGCTTTTTGCTGTACGACGTGACCACTTTGTACTTTGAAATCTCAAGGGAAGACCCCGACGATCTTGACGGCTGGAGCGGCCTTAGAAAGAGGGGATACTCCAAAGACCACCGGGCAGACCTTCCCCAGATCGTGCTCGGACTTTGTGTAAATGAGCTCGGTATGCCGCTTTCCTATGGGATATACCCCGGCCATACCTACGAGGGCAGAACCCTGGTGGATCAGGTTGTGGCAGCAAAAGATACAATCGGCGCCAAAGAGATGACGGTGGTGGCCGATGCCGGGATGCTCTCTAGATCCAACATCTCTTTGATTTCCGATCTGGGCATGGGCTACATCATCTCCGCGAGAATCAAGAGCTTAGATAAAGCCAAGACGAGCGAGATCTTCTCCCACGACTTCTCTAAAGCCCCAATGTTAGAGATCAGGTACCAGAACTCCAGGCTTATCATCTCCTACTCGGCCAGCCGTGCCAGAGCCGACGCCAGGCGAAGGCAGGCGTCTATTTCCAGGTTGGAGAGGCTCATATCCTCCAACAGGGCGATCAGAAAGCATCAGTTCTTGGATCTCAAGGTGAAACAAAAGCCCACAATCAACCACCAAGCGATTGAAGATGCCGCACGATTTGACGGGCTGAAGGGATATCTCACCAACAACGAGCGCCTCTCGCCCAGTCAGGTGATCTCCCACTACAACTCCCTGCCCACAGTTGAACAATCTTTCCGGATGACCAAATCCGATCTCAAGGTGCGGCCGGCCTTTCATCAGAGATCCAGAAGAATCGAGGCACACGTGGTGCTTTGCATGATATCGCTTACTGTCATGAGGATCCTCGAACACGAAGTCAGAGACATCGGGTTCACCTATCCCCAGGCGTTTTCGGTAATCTCAAAAACCACCAGTGCGCTCATTGGCAATCCGAAAAAGTCCCATCTGATACCGCCCCTTTATTCAAAAGAGTTCAAAGAAATCTTGGCTGCAATCCGCGGAGACACCGGCTGAACTTCTTTGCACACCTATTCGCCGAAGATGGGAGGAAGTCCTCGATGCTTCTTGGCAGCTGGCTTGCTTGACTCGATTTTTTGCCGGGCAAGCCAGCTGGGTCAGCTGACTTTGACTCCCAAAAGACGAGCGGCGTTGTTTGCGTAGATCTTTTCCTTTTCGACGTCGGAAAGCCCGATCTCTTCCATGTTGGCTATCGTTGCACGGATGTATCCAGGGCCTTTCTCCGGGTCGAAAGGCGAGTCGGAGGCAAAGAGGACATGGTCAGCACCGTAGAAGTCGATGCTACAGCGAAGAGCGTGACCAGCACCAAACATGGCGGTGTCCGCAAACATCATCTTGAAGTACTCGATTGGTCGTTTGCTAAGAGGGTAGTGCTCGACGTCGGCCTTTTGGTCCTCGGGCGTGCGGGCGCCAAGCTGATCCCATCCGGGACC
>JAJYVK010000472.1 GCA_021792075.1 Actinomycetes bacterium
CCAGGCCTCCCATACCCAGGCCTCCCATACCCAGGCCGAAGAAGGGCATCAACAGCATTTGGTTCTGCCCGTAACCCAACTGACCGCTCGGGGCTGAGATGAAATTCGTCTCTTCCGCCTCTTCAAGTGCGTCGAATTTCTCCCGAGTACAGCTCAGATGGAGTTCTTTTTTGGTCGCCGTATCAACGAGATCGACTGGGACGAGCCTACCGAGTTCCCGACTGTAGAGCGGCTCCACGACGAGATGCGTGATTGCACGCTTGATGGGATCGATCACTACACGCGCGAGTTCCCCACACTCGCCATCTTGACAGTACGCCTGAGCTCCGATCTCGTACTCCGTTTCTTCGCTCATGTCTGAGCTCCTTTCCGCAGACCGACTTAAGTACTTTTATGGCCACCGCCTGCATTGCCATTCTGGCACCATTACCTTCTCTTGCGTATGCAACGGCCCGAGGTCAAGGCTCAGCGAAACTTAGTCAACGGAGCCACGTCTTCATTCCTTTAGCAATGATTGTCCAGCCAGGCGCTGCACAATGCGTTCGAGCTTCCGTCTGAGCTGGCGTCTTGGACCCATCGAGAAGGACAACGGCATGATCTCTTTTGCGCTCCCGTGAACCGCTACAGCCTTTCCGCAAATAGGCCTTTTCGATTTATGGGCGAAAAAGATGATCTGTCCAGGACATAATGATGGATGGTGACCTGGCATTTAACACTTAAATGTTCACGAAAATGTGATGCAGCCTCATTTTTCGTGGTAAGGAAGTCCCGCGAAAATGCATCTGTACTCGAGAAATTTGCAAAAAACTCTCCGGGAACTCTCGAACACCTCGGAACCAAACCACAACTGGGAAAAGAAAGAACACCAACCCGATTGTCAGATCTTGTCAGCAACGACGCCCAAAACAACTCATTTCAAACCCAAATCCAGTGGCGGGTCGCCTGGGTAGGGTATAAAATAGGAGCGTATCTGTGATTATTCAAGCAGGGTGTATGAAACTTAGGGCGCTAGGTCATACGCCCCGCTTGAATTGTGTCCCCAGTGTAAATAACTGCCAACTTGCTCAACAGGAGACAATCCGGCCTGAGATCCCCTCAAAGATCATGTGGCTCAAGCAAGCAGAACTAATACTATAACCGTACGTAACAGGCAAATTACCCCTAATAACACCTTGTAACTTCGCGTAATCTCTTGGTCATCACCCCCGGAAAACCCAGCAACTGGCGATGATTGTCCGATCATCGTCTTACTAGCGGCATCATATTCAATCTATAAAGAGCACACACGTTCTCGCTGTATCGTCATAGCTCAGTAGGCTGCTGTAGTTTTCCATAAGGCAAAAACAAAGCCAGGCTGACCCTACCGCTCATTTGAGCTGGAATACGATCCGATCTGGCATTGCTGAACAATTAGCTGGGTAGTCCTGGCGACCCAATCCAGAAGTTCAGTCAAGAAAGTGTGCTATGGATTCTAAAATCTCGAGTTGATGTACTGAAATCTGAATTGAGCGCCCTCTGTGGACAACTTGCCCAGAGAGAAGCATCCGCAGAGCGGCTTATCCACATGTTGGAAATGCAGAAGCAGACGGTGTCCCGTCTCAAGTATGCAATCAGCGAGCGGAGGTCTAACATCGCCGAACTTTCCGGTTACGTAGAATCACTCGAGGGTCGGTTGGCAGATAATACAGCTCCACGAGTTGGAAGATCACTGCTCCGTTTCGGGCTTTGGCAACGACGCTTTCAGATGCCTCTGCTAGAAAAAGGCTAAGGAGTTAATCTTAGGAAGCTTGTAAAAATAGGGCTGAATCGTTGCTTGGGCCTTGAGTCCCGACGGTCTGGCCAGGGTTTCGAGGTTATCTCGAATCGACCTAATCGACCGCCTAACTGATGGGCGACAACCATTCCAGGGTTTATGGAAATACAATTGGGTGTGTCGTTTTACAGAGGTCTTTGTCCGCACTAATGCCGAGTCGAACATACAGGCCAGGTGGAAAAACACCTTGCCATCGACAAAGAGCGAGCGTCTACCGTCGCCGCAGAATTGCCGTTCTGTCGCCGTTTTTGGTACTACTGGTAATTTTGGCGGCTCTTATAGATAGCGGTAACTTACGATCGACTGGGTCTATTTCCGACGCTTCCAAGCATTTAGCACCATCGAAGAATGTGGGGTCCGGATCGGATTTGAGGGTCGTCTCAGCGGGTTATGTAGAGCCATCTTCTGGCAGTCTGGGTATGGACGATATTGCCGTGCGCTTTTCCAGCCTGCTTGATAGGGGTGATCCCAATCCCACTTTAGAACCATCGATGCCAGGCAAGTGGACTAAACAAGATAACAGGGCAATTACTTTCGATCCCGCCCCAGGGTATGTTACGGCGGCGGCAGAAAAGGTAGTTGTCCCTGCTGAAACCCGGGCTGGGAACGTAGGCAGCCTCGGAGCTTCGGTGGAGTTTGCTCTGCCCTCAATAGATCCGGAGGTCTTACGGATTCAAGAAGTTCTCGCGGATCTTGGGTACCTTCCAGTTCATTTTACAAGATCTTCGAAGCTCAAAAGCGCCATGGGCAGAGCATCTGAGCTGGCTTCATTTACCCGACCGCCTTCTGGCACATTTGCTTGGAGGTGGTCGAGTATGCCGAATGCACTGGAAAGGCTCTGGCATCCCGGCAACTATGGCGTAATTACACAAGGCGCAGTTATGGCGTTCGAGCGAACGCATCAGATGATCGTTAACCGTGTGCTCAGCTCGGGACTTGTGAGGTCC
>JAJYVK010000473.1 GCA_021792075.1 Actinomycetes bacterium
GCACAAATCGAGGCGCAACGACACGAAGGCCTCATGCAAAGGAGAGAATGAGCCATGCCACCCAACCCAAGGACTGGTGAAGTGGCTCTATCGGACGAAACAGCGACGGGTTTCCTGCAGATTTCAGATCTTGTTCGGGACGAGGATTGCCGCTTTCGCCTCCACAGTTCGCTCTATGTAGATCAAGATATTTTTGACCTCGAGTTGGAGCGCATCTTTGGACACAGCTGGATTTTTGTAGCTCACGATCGGATGATCCCCGATCCCGGGAACTATCTAACCACCACCCTGGGAAAGCAGCCGATAATTGTCAGCCGCGACGAGAACGGCAAAGTCCATGTGCTTTTCAACCGCTGCGCGCACAGAGGATCCGTAGTCTGCCGCGAAGAGCGAGGCCACGCGAACGCGTTCAGATGCCCTTATCACGGATGGGTGTTTGGCAACGACGGCCATCTGATTGGAGCTTCGCAGCGCAACGGGTATCCTGACGACTTTTTGGACTGGGGTCTTAAGTTGGAGCCGGTGCCACTGGTGGAAAGCTACCGCGGACTCATCTTTGCCAACCTCGATCCCGATGCCCATTCCTTGTCCGAGCGGCTCAACACCGCTCGCCGATACATCGATCTATGGTGCGAGAGATCGCCGGTTGGACTCCTGAGTTTTTCTGAGGGCATTCATCGCTACGAGTTTCCCGCCAACTGGAAGCTTCAGGCAGAAAATGGCGTGGATGGCTATCACGGAAACTACGTGCACGAGTCCTTCGTCAATATCTTGGAACGGTCGGGAGAACGCAAACTGGGGGACACGACAAAGACCCGCAATACCCTTGGATCGCGCAACTTCGCAAAAGGACTGCCCATGGGAGACGGGCTTTTGGAGCGAGAAGACGGCATGCTTGGGACGTTTGACTACAGGGGTCATGGCGATTATTGCCAAAAGCTCGAGGAGGCGTACGGCCCCGAAAGAGCGGATGACATTATGATGCAGCGCAATATCTTCATCTTCCCCAATCTGTTCCTGTTCGAATCCCACATCCGCGTTATCCACCCTGTCACTGTGAATAGAAGCTATATAGATGTTCATCCGACCTATCTCGAAGGAGCGGGGGATCAGCTCAACTCGGAGAGACTTTCCGAGCATGAGCGATTCTTCGGACCTTCTGGTTTCGGCGCGCCAGACGATATCGAGATCTTCGTCTGCACCCAGAGCGGTGCCGCGGCAACAAACAACCCCTGGCTAGAGTTTTCGCGAGGCATGCATAGGGAGATCCGGAATGACCTCGGGGAGACTATTGGCCACTCGACAGACGAGACACCTCAACGATCGCTATACAGGGAGTGGCTGAAAAAGATGGCAACCGGCCAGCCTCCTCGGGGTAAGCACGCGTGAAGCCCAAAGACTTTCCTTCAGAACTCATAACACTCCTGAGTGTCCAGGCATTTCTTTACCGGGAAGCCCGGCTTCTCGACGACGGGGAACTTGAACAGTGGCTCGGCTTGTTCGCCGAAGATGGTCAGTATCTGCTGCCAATAAAGGACGGGTCTCAACATGAGCCCGCAATAGTACGAGATTCCCGTTCCCGCATCGAAGAGAGGGTCTTCCGGCTGACTCACACCATGGCTCATTCTCAACGACCCAGATCGCGGACTCAGCACGAACTGACAAATATTGAACTTCTGGGGTGGAGCGATAACAACGAGCTCACAGTTGCCTGCAACCAGACGGTTCACGAACTTCGTCCCGGCAATCCATTTCAGGCGGGACTGGCAGAACCTCGCAGCATTCATGGCAGGTGCCGCTACCGGCTTGTCCAGGACGGGGGAAGCTGGAAGATCCGTGAAAAAAACTGTACACTTCTCAATCGCGAGTACCCCATCTACAATCTGACCTTCATCTTTTGAAGTGGTTGGAGAGATCCGAATATGCTGGGGGTTCCAAGTTACCTTGAACCCAAAACTTCAGCACGATAATTAGATAGAAGCTAGAATCTTCAAAATGGGCGATCTGACGTTGACACTTGCATGCGGGCCCTACGACCGTACTGAGGCCCTCAGGACCGGGCAGGTAAAACCAGAAGGCATCGATCTACACTACATAGCGATCCAGTCTCCTCCTGAGATATTTTCCAGAATGATCGATTTCAAGTCCTTCGATGCGTCGGAGATGTCGCTCTCAGGATACCTTCAAATGCGCGCCACGGGCAACGAGGAGTTCACAGCAGTTCCCGTCTTTCCTTCACGCGTATTTCGCCACGGCTTCATCTTCGTCCAAGATGGCATTCAAAAGCCCAGTGATCTCGCGGGCAAGGTCGTTGGCGTTCCAGAATACTGGCAGACGGCGGCTGTTTGGATTCGAGGAATCCTTCAACATGAATACGACGTCGACCTCAAGACCATCGAGTGGCGCGAGGGTGGAGTCGACGTGCCACTGTCACCAGAGGAGAGCGAGGCACGCAAGAATATGCCGGGGTATAGACCTCAGATGCTTGCGGCAGGAGAATGCCTGAGCGACCAACTCGCCAAAGGAATGCTGGATGCGGTGATCGGCGCAAGAAAGCCGGGCTCCGTGGACAAGACTCCCGGACTTCGAAGACTTTTCCCCAACTACAGAGAGGTGGAGAAGGAGTACTTCCAACGGACCGGGATATTTCCCATCATGCACACTTTGGTGGTGCGAACTGAGATCTATGAGAGACACCCCTGGGTAGCGGAGAGCCTGTACAAAGCGCTGAGTGAATCAAAGCGCATCTGCCTAAATCA
>JAJYVK010000474.1 GCA_021792075.1 Actinomycetes bacterium
ATGGCCTGGAACAGAACACCATCCGGCGCCCGCAGAAAGAACTGAAAGACCCTTGGAGACTTAAAGAAACAGCGGGAGAGTGGAGGCCAAAGACGGCGCCAGAACCAATGTAAAAGAACGATACAAATTTGGCACACATATATCATGAACTTGACTCGTCGACCCTCTTATAGGAGAGCTTGCAAATTCCCTATTCCTGGTGCCCACACCACCGTCACCGAATTCAATAATCACATCAAGAGAGACGTCACCTATCGCAAGCCTCTCATTAAGCGCTACAAGAGATACTGGGACATGTTCTGTTGGTTCGACCAGCCCAACTCCGGTCTCGATTTCGGAGACTACGTCTTCTTCACCATCGCTGATGCGTTCGAATCCGACGACCCCGCCTTTCCCGTCCCGGCCCGTCCCATTGCCATGGCCGTCGTCCTGTTCAACACCGGTGAACCCGACACTATAGCAACCAAACTTGACTTGGCTGATGAATCCTTTGCCATCACTTGGCAATGCAAACACTGTGCTTACTGGCATCATGAGATCACTGACTCCAAAGAAAAGGCCATGCAGATACTGGCCGCTGTATTCCCAAAGGCGAGGATGAGACTACCCCATGAAGAAGCCCCTGAAGCAGATCTTGCAGCAGCGTAAAACCTGGATTTATAAAGCGGCCTGTAAGGGAGTCGAACCAGGGCTGTTCTTCTCTGACGACAACGGGGAGTTCACCGAATGGCAACTCAAACGTTGTAAACACATCTGCCACGCTTGTCCGGTCATTTATGAATGTTACGTCGATGCTATTTCGACCGATGATTACAACATCCGCGCTGGACTCACGCCCTATCAAAGGCGCATCACTCCGAATGGTCCTTGCGACATTACCGCTACCATCAATCATATCCATAGCCTCATCTGTTATGACGTCAACTGCACCCGCCTAGTGGAGGCTGCTTAATGCCGATAACGAGAGGACGTATAGAACAGCTGTCGCCTGGCCAGGAGCCGCACATGCCACGAGCGATTGAGTCGTCTCAATCTCAAGCGGGGTAGCCGGCACTGGGACCATGTTGTTAGCCGCCGGGTTAGCGTTTCTGTCGAACCCGATGAGAATATCACCAGCCGTCTCGGCCCACACGATGTACTTGGAGTGCGCCGGGTGGCCCTGGAAAATGCTTCGGGGCGTCTCATCGAGCGTGAGGGTGCGAGCGATGACTTCTTCTGAGGCCATCACGATGACCGGAGACGGAATCTCATCCGCCGGGTTTACGTGATACTCTACCTGTTCTGGGGCCACCTTACCGAGGTGCAGTGGGTCGGTGTCAATCGATATGATCGAACCGTCCTCTGTCCGGTATGATTCCCGGGTCGGGTCGAGATAAGTGTCGAGCTCTTCGACAATTTGCATTCCCTTGTCATCTTTGTTTGCCTGAACGGCGTCAGACATGTCAACATCTGGCATTTTGATCTCCTAGGTTAGAATTGTTACCGGTTGTCCCGGCTTTTGCGGGGGGCCAAATGGGGCCGTGTTTACCGGCTTACTATTTTTATGATTTATGGTCGGTGCTTCGATCTTCTTGAGAATACCAATATCCTTAAGGAACACACTCAAGATAACTAATAGGGCGAATAGAGTAGCCACCCTACCCGAGAACCTATATAGCACTGATATGACAATCCCAAAAATCAATACTCCCCAAAGCATCCCCCAATAATTCCCCTGATACGACACCAGGGTACCCGAAGTTGGGTTGAGGAAGTGGGAAACAATCCGAATACCAACAAGAAGAACCATCCATCCCATGACGGCAGCTCCGTTGGCTCCGTTGGCCCTTCCTTTGTCTTTCTTTGGCCCGCGTATCTTGGAGAGGGCATCTATACCAAGGGCTACCGCGGCGCCCTCCGGACCGGCTTCCGTGAGCATACCCTTTGCTACGCCACCAACACCTTTAGACCTATTGCTTTTGGCTGCTTTATGGAATCTACCGCCGAAGGTAGCATTTTTGGCCGCTTGAGCTGCTTGAGCTGCTTCTCTCTGTTCTGCTCTTGCTTCTCTGCGCTCTGCTTGGCGACGAGCGGACGCTTCTCTTGCTGCTCTGTGAGCAGCAGCATCCGCATTATAATACGATTGCCGTGCTCTATTATCCTTTATATAATCTTCATGTGAATACCCTGAATTTGACTCTTCTGATTTAGGCTCTTCTGATTTAGGCTCTTCTGATTTTGCGTGGCTTTCTTCTTTGCCTTCTGCCTTCGCCTTGCCTGCCGCCGCTGCATTTTTAACTCTAGATTTTACATTAGCCATTATGCATCACCCTATCCGAGCATATTGCTAGGTAGTTGGTCTATGGCGGAATATGGATTCAACAGGTGACCGAACCAATGCCATATGTCTTGCGGGGCCTTTGCTAGATTAGCAATAGCCTCAATTCCCATCTCTATCGGGGTGAACAGGATGGTTAGCGCATCAGCGAAGTAGTGCAATACCGGCTTTTCAGCATTAGTGAAATTCTTGCCGGTCAGGAGATCACGGAAAGCAGTAGGAATGTCATAACCCTTCCAGATGCACCAAATCATAAAATAACCAATAAACATCATAATAAGGCCAACTTCGGGGGCCTTATTGGAAAGCATGAACAATAAGATAGCGCCGAAAATTACTAACAGCGCTGCTATTACTACTTCAACGCCCTCTTGTACAAAAACTTTAAGACCTTTTCCAATAGCCGCAAAAGCTGACCTGTTCTGTCCTGCGGTGCTCTT
>JAJYVK010000475.1 GCA_021792075.1 Actinomycetes bacterium
GGACGGCCTCCGAAGCCACAACCTGGTACAGTACGGGCTCAGAAAACTCGTCAACATCGATCTCGTCTTTGTGCCTTCGATTCGTCCTGCTTTGTAGTTTCTTTCGTGCAAGCATGAACTAGCTTCCAATAGATCATATGATTGCTAAATACAACTAAATTTTATCAATAGAAGCAGTTCGGGTCCATAACATGTGGGAGATTCACGGGGAATTCTGCCACAATTTCAAGTTCAGCTCTGCTTGGCAACGGGTCTGATGATTATCATTTTCGAACTGAGTGGGCCGGTTGTTTTGCATTGGGCCATCCAGCTGTGGTTGGATGCAATGGTCCGTCTGTTTGCTGGAGCAAACGGGGGTTTGGGATTGAAGATCGATCTGACGCCGTATCTGTCTGGCATCACGAACGCGCCATAAGGAGAAGATGTGACTACATCTGTGACACCGGACGCTAGAAGCCACACAGGGTTGGCACTTCTCGTGATCATGATCGGTGTGCTCATGGTCGCAATTGACACCACCATAGTGGTGCTGGCTCTTCCAGTTATGCAGAAGGCGCTCCACGTTGCTCTCTCGGCGGTCATTTGGGTGATTATCGGGTATCTGCTGACGATCACCCTGGTATCTACTCAGGTGGGTCGTCTTGGGGATGTCTTCGGGCGGGTTCTCATGTACGAGGCTGGCTTTTTGGTCTTCATCGTCGGTTCAGCTTTGTGCGCTTTGGCCAGCAATGAGGCCACGATCATCGGCTTTCGTATCGTACAAGGTCTCGGTGGCGCCCTGGTCATGGCCAACAGCGGAGCCGTGATCGCGGACACCTTCCCTCCCGATCGGCTGGGCAGAGCCTATGGCTTCAACTCCGTGGGCTACACAGTTGGAGCCATCTTCGGAATACTTCTTGGCGGAATCATCGTGACATATTTGTCCTGGCAGTGGATCTTCTGGGTCAATGTTCCCATAGGAGTAGTGGCGTTCGTCCTGGCCCTGAGAGTCCTCCGCGACTCCGGAAAGCGGCAGAAGCAGAAGCTCGACCTGGTCGGAATGCTCGTCCTTGGCCTAGGGCTGTTCGGGATCTTGTGGGGAATTACCAAGCTATCCACCGATCCATTCTCTGCCCAGATCATTGTTTATCTGGTCGGCGGTGTGGTTTTGATGGTGGCATTTGTCTTCATCGAGAGGGCCCGCGAGGCTCCAATGGTGCACCTGTCGATATTCAAGGTTCCCACCATGACTCCCACGCTTGTAGCCGCGTTTCTCCAGGGCCTTGCAAATTACGCGGTGCTATTCCTGGTGATCATGTATCTCCAAGGTGTGAGGGAGTACTCCCCCCTAAAAGCCTCGCTGCTTCTTGTGCCGGGTTACATAGTGGGTAGCTTCATAGGCCCTCTTTCGGGCAAGCTAGCCGATCGGCTGGGTCCAGTCATTCCGGCTACGGCCGGACTTGGCATACAGGTCGTGGCTCTTCTGATCTACGCCCAGCTCGGAACCACAACCGGGATGTGGGTTGTCGTCGTTGCGTCGATCACGAGTGGCATTGGAGCGAGCGCTTTTTTCCCTGCAAACAACTCGGCTGTTATGAAAGCATCGCCTTCGCAGATGTTTGGAATAGCCTCGGGTATGTTGAGGACGTTCTCCAACGTAGGCATGGTCTTCTCGTTTGCAGTGGCAATTTTGGTTGCCGCACGGTCAATTCCGCGTAATCTCGCCTTTGCGATATTCGTCGGCACTACGCGGCTTACGTCGCATCTGGCTAGCGTGTTCACCTCAGGGCTACACTCGGCATTTTACGCTTCGACGATCTTCATGGCGCTAGCTGCGGTTTTGTCGGCTACTCGGGTATTCATGAAATCATCGCGCCGGCAAGGAGCATGACTGAGCAACCTAAGCCCAGAGGGCACCCTGGTTTCAGTTGCACTAAGCTCGATATCGAACGGGGCCTTTCGAAATTGCTAGGGTAACACCAGCCCTTGCTCAGCTGTCCGGCCGAGGTTTGCGACGTGAAATGCAACCGAGGTTGAACTTCGATATTTAGCTCGAGTGCGTTCGGACGCCAAGCTGAGGCGATAATCTGCGATGGCGATTCATCGATCCAGGGAGCTACTTCTAGGGCAAGATCTGCGGAAACGACGCGAACTCGGCAATGGGCCCTAGATTCGATCATTATGGCAGCCAGATCGCGCAAAACGATCCAAAGGGTCTTCACAGCTCTGGGACTTGTCGGCCTCGCCATCGTGGTTTTCTTAGACAGACATGATCTAATCAGCTTTTGGCGCCTTTCCGAACATCTGCACTGGTACGTCATTGCAGCAGTCGTCGTTGTGCAGCTTGGCAGTTATTGGCTGAACGCCCTTTACTACCTGTCTATTTTGAGGGTGTTTTCATACGACACCGGCCCGCTTCGGTTGTTTGAAGGAGCGCTCGCCGCCAATTTCGTTAACTACGTGCTTCCCTCCGCCGGTCTTGCAGGTGCAGGTTTTCTTTCACAGGTGCTGGCTCCCAAGGTGCCAAGAGGGGTGAGCGTGCTGGTACAGCTGATGCGCTACGCTCTGAGCGCGCTGGCCGTACTTATCATGATGCCGGTTGGGATTGCCCTGCTCTTTATCTTTAACCCGGGTAAAGGAGGCGCCATTGTCGACGTGACCATAGCTTCGGCAATTGCGATTACGTTGGCGGCAGTCGTTCTTGTGGCTTTGATCCAAAACGAGTCGTTGGCGAGGCGTGTTTTGGAGAGGCTGATGGGCTTGGTTGGCAAACTCA
>JAJYVK010000476.1 GCA_021792075.1 Actinomycetes bacterium
CGGTGTCTACGTCACCAGCTTTCTTGGCAAACTCGTCGGTGAGATCGGGAACGATGGGCTGCTCGACTTTTTTGACGTGAATGGTGTAGACGGCATCTTTGTCGGCGTACTGTTCTTGAGCATAATCTGGCGGAAGATGGACGACGATAGCGCGGACTTCCCCGGAAGGGGTACCGATGATGCCGCCTTCGACCTCGGAGGAAAGGGTGCCGTTACCAACGACGTAGGTGAGGTCGTGCTCATCGAGTGTGACAGCGGTATCGACTTCGCAGCGGATGTCGATGGTGATACGATCACCCTTTTCGACAGCACGTTCTGCAACCTCAGTGAAGGTTGCAGACATTTCGCGGAGGCGGTCAATTGTCTGCTGGACCTGTTCGTCAGTCACCTCGGCGGGCTGGGGCTCTATCTGGATCGAGTGGTAGTCACCCAGTTCGATGGTGGGAGCTACGGGGACGGTAGCTTTAAAGGTGACTTCGCCGTCGAGCACGGCATTCACCACTTCGAGGTCGGGGTTGGCGTCGGCAATGAATTCGAGGCCGGAGTCGAGAACAGCCTGCTGATACGCTTTGGGCAGGAGGCTCTCGAGCATTTCCTGGCGGATGAGTGGCTCACCGAGGAAGTTTTTGAGGATGGCGCGAGGAGCTTTGCCGCGGCGGAAGCCGGGAATAGCGTAGCGGTTATTGAGCATCTGGTAGGCGCGCTCAGTGTCACGCTTGACAGCTTCCGGGCTGATCTGGACGGTGAGAGCGACGCGACTTTTCTCGAGCTTTTCCTGGGCGGTGATCGTTATAGGAAGGGGTGCTTCCGCTTGGGGTTGGCGATTGCGGTGTTTGCGATGTTGACGTGTTGTCACTACCTACTCCTCAAGGTACACAGCGGGTATCAGTATAGCCGTTTGTTTTGTCGTGCTAGGGATTGGTGCCGTATCTCCCCAGTTTAGGGTGGTATTCAGGCAGCAAAAGGCAGGTGAGAAACTTCTCACCTGCCTTTTATCTCTGAAAGAGCGGAAGACGGGATTCGAACCCGCGACCTTCTCCTTGGCAAGGAGACACTCTACCACTGAGCCACTTCCGCACGCATCTTTATACTATTTCTACAGTCCCGTGGGCGATGAGAGACTCGAACTCTCACGGGTTGCCCCAGCGGCTCCTAAGGCCGCCCTGTCTGCCAATTTCAGCAATCGCCCGAGCGAATGCCTGTGCATTCGGAGGCCTTTGCGGGCTGCCAGGAACCCTGACTGCACCATGAGAAACGTACCATGGTTGTGCTTTGGGGGCAAGGGGAGCTGTTGTCTAGTGAGGGGGGCTGCTACTGGGAGGCAGGACAGGCGAGAGCCGAGCACGAAATGCGACCCACGGCAGCGTGATGGAGAGGATGATGGTGGCTAGACAGCAACTGATGACGCTGGTGAGGATGCCGACTGTGGCGCTGCGAGGAGCAAACCGGAAGGTAACGAGATGGGAACCGGCAGGGATAGCGACGGCTTGGAGAGCACCATCGGCTTCGAGGATGGGGGCTGAATGGCCGTCGATGGTTACTTGCCAGCCAGGATAGGCAATCTGGCTCAAGACGAGGATGGCTGGCTGGTCGACCGTGACAGAGACGTTTGTCTGCTCAGCGCCGATGTCTCTTACGGTGATCTGCTGTTGATGCTGGGGAAGAGCGGGGATGGAGAGGGCAGGGGCATGATTGAGGATGACCGTTTCGCCGGGGTTGAAGCTTTGGGAAAGAACAATAGCACGAGCCTGGGCGTTATTGGGAATGACACGATACTGCCAGATAGCCCAGGCACGGGGAAGGGTGCCACTGATGGCGTAGGTGTGGACTGATCCTTCGGTGTGCTGGAGAGTGAAAGGAGGACCAAAGGTACGGGTGGTGAGAAACTCTTTGACGTTGAGAATCTGCCAGACGCGCCACTGATTAGGGGAGTTGAGGAGATCTTGAATGGCGGCGGTGCGGAAGTCGTTGTAGCCTTGATCGGTCTCGAGGGCATAATTACCCAGGTCATTGGCGGGGATGAGGCTGTTGCCATCGGTAGCGATGCGAAAAGGCTTGGGCAGCGATTGGAGGTAGGCAATGGTCGAGGGGAGTCCGTCGCTGGGAGGTTGAGGGACAGGAGTGATGTTGTTGTTCCAGTTGACGGCCATGACATCGAAAGTGAGCAGGATGGTGAGCAGTAAAGGTGGGAGCATGATCTTCTTGAGAAAAGGAAGCCACTGGTGAAGGCGGGTCAGTGAGAGGAAGAGCAGTAGCATGACAAAGAGACGCACGAACTGCGTGCCGTCTGGGTGATCCTTGGCGAGGCGATCACCAGCGCGGGCGAGGGCATCGACGAGAAACGGTCCGGCAGTGGTGAGGACAGCGGTCAAGGTGAGGGCAATGTGGCCAGATTTGTGAGCGCATGCACTAGCAAAGCCATGTGCAGCGAGGGTGGCAATGGCGAAGGTGGAGAGGAAAACGGCACGGCTCTGGTCGCGAACAAGCCCGAAACCGAGGTGCTGAAAGAGGAGGAAGGTGGGGCTATGGCCGCCGAGGCTGAGGAGCAGCGCGGCACAGGCGAGGCCGAGCCAGAACAGGCCTTCGGCGCGCCACCAGCGGAGAGCGCCGTAGAGCGCGAGGAAAAGCGTTCCCCAGCCGACGTAGAGGGCGGCTTCGTTGGCGTAGTGAGGAAGGATCAGATTGGGAAGGACGTTCCAGGGGAGGCCGATAGCAGCGGCAGCGGCGGAAATGGCGGTGCGGTTGGAGTG
>JAJYVK010000477.1 GCA_021792075.1 Actinomycetes bacterium
GGAAGCACTCCCGACAGGGCTACGCGAACAGTTTCGCGGCTACCTGAAAGGCGCAATGGCAACTGTCCTCACGCAAGATGATCCATATGGACAGGTAAAGGCCTATTTCGCAACTGTGTATGCCCAAGTGGGTGATGCTTCAGACCTTCCGGAAATGGAAATGCTAATCGCGTCGGATTTGGAGCGCGTCCGTGCAAAGCGAGCGGCACGCTTGGACGCCATAACTAGACCTAGAAGGAGCCCAAATCCGTGATGAGCTGGACAGTGTGGTATATCCAAGCCATTCTCCTGATGGCAGAGGTCGAAGCAAAAGATTTGCTCGTCCGACTATTGTCCGAGCCTGAATACGAGTCGGATGCCGCCTGGGGGCTTTTTCAACTCGCCCGGGGCGGGCTTGTTTCATTTGGTGTTTGGCCAAGGTTTTGGCCGATGAGAAATAAGGATTTCAGCTTGATATCGAAGATTAGATTAGGTCAGGCGGAAGTAGAGTTCAGCGAACCACTGCGAACAGAAGTCGCGTTATTGGTAAAGAAGCATATGGAGGGTCGCATCACCGAGCGTGCGGCCTCAGAGCATCCCAGTAGCTACGATCTTCGACTTAAGGAACTCGCGGTTGTATTGGCTGAACTGGATGGAAAGGCTTCCGCCAATCTCGTTCTAGACATCTTGAGTGTACCGGAGGCAGGGAGACAGATCCCCGGAGCTATGTCCTGCATAGGAGGGCTTGAAGCTTTGTTGATGCGGGGGGTCGTTCTACCGTCAGCGAAAACTTGGGCGATCTTGGACCCGATCATTCAGCACGTCAAAGAAAATCGCTGGAATGACCATGCGTTGGAATTACTGGTGCACGTCGCGGGCATTGTGCTCTTCACGGACGACGCGAGTGCGAGCATTGTGAGATTGCAGGAGCTTCTTAAGGAGAATCTTTTCAGGAGGGAGGGGGTTCGGACACTGACAAGGGCATTGGGCTACAGTCATTGCGACACTGCCGCTGGATTACTGCGAGACATTGTAGAGGACAAGGTGCATGTGCAGCATTCAGAGGATATCTGGGTAGATGCCGTCGCTCATCTCGGTACTCAAGAGTCCTGCAATTTGCTGTTGAGTTTTGTCGATCCCTCGCTTCCGCCTGCACCAACGGAACTGATGACACATTACAACGAAATACTGGTGATGAGGCTGAGAGAACTAGCTCAGCGAGATGCTAATGTTCAGCGGCGTTTGTTTGAGCTGGTGCATTTTGACCTCTCGGTAGCGCAGGCGACGTTACTGGGGAGTGTACTGGCAAACATGGGGACCATTGAGGCGATTCTCTGTGCTTTGGAATTGCTTAAAGACGATAGACCCGGAGGTCCATCCTACGAACTGCACAAAGCCATCGAGAAGGCCTTCGTAGAGCAGAGACCCCATCAGGGGTCAGCCCATACGGTGACCATGGTGCCCCGCACTTCCAATTCGATACGGAGCAGATTGTTGGATATGTTTGAACATGATCCTCAGCGAAGGGAGTCTGCATTCGAACTGCTGATTGAGATTGAAAAGTGGCGTATGTGGCACGGAAGGCCGGACGGGGAGCCACGCAGCCCGATGCCGCAAGCTGGATTTTTGTGGCCTCCCGAGATTTAGTGTCCCCATTGGGGATGCTTGAAACCCGTCGCCTTCAGGCGAAGCAAGGATGGTAATGTGGTTGCGTGCGACATTACCGGCTGGGCGCGCACACGAAGACGGACCTGAAGGTAGATCTGGTGTGGGTCAAAATATCGTAAAGCGGTACTGGTAGGTGAAGTGGCACATATGACTTCTGTTGAGTAGCTGGAGCTTCAGACTATGAACGAACCCACAATTATTTGTCCCAACTGCAGGACTGAAATCAAGCTCACGGAATCGCTTGCAGCCCCAATTGTTGAGGCGACCCGGAAGCATTACGAACACGAAATAGCTCAGAAGGACGCAGAAGTGTCAGCGCGTGAGGCGGCGGTTCGCAAGCAGCTCGCGGACCTTGCGAAAGCACGAGAGGCCATTGACGACGAGATCGCTGCAAAGCTTGGGCCGGAGCGCGAACGGATTGCAGCCGAGGAAGCGAGGAAGGCTAGGACGCTTATTGATATCGATCTCAAGCAAAAGTCCAAAGATTTGGAAGAGTTGCAAGAGCTGCTAAAGGATCGCGATTCCAGACTTGCAGAAGCACAGCAGGCCCAAGCGGAATTGATTCGCAAGCAGCGGGAGCTTGATGATGCGAGACGAGAAATTGACCTGACCGTTGAGAAGAAGGTTCAGGAGTCTCTAAACAGTGTTCGGAACAAAGCCAAGCTGGAGGCTGAAGAAGGCCTGAAACTTAAGGTTCTCGAAAAAGAAGAACAGATTGCCTCGATGCAGCGTCAGATTGAAGATCTGAGGCGCAAGGCCGAACAGGGTTCACAACAGCTCCAGGGCGAAGTTCAGGAACTGGAGTTAGAAGCATTGCTTCGCGCAAGATTTGATCGGCCTCGTTATTTCTGATCCAGTTGAGATGTTAGTCTTCGGCCAGAACTGAGCCTGTAAAGGCGGAGGGTTGGCTGATGAAGAAGAAGCGCTTCAGTGTGGAACAGATCATAGGCGTGTTGAAGCAGGCGCAGGTTGGAGTCCCGGTCGCGGAAGTGATCCGGAAGGCTGCGATCAGCGAGCAGACGTTCTACCGATGGAAGGCGAAGTACGCAGGCCTGGAAGTGGATCAGGTCCGCCAGATGGCGCAGTTGCAGGAAGAGAACC
>JAJYVK010000478.1 GCA_021792075.1 Actinomycetes bacterium
CATCCCCATTCCGCCGCCCACGCACATGGTCTCAAGCCCAAATTGCTGGTCACGGGTTTGCAGATCGTTGATCAGGCTAGTCATTATCCGGGCTCCGGTCATTCCGAATGGGTGGCCCAGCGCGATGGCTCCGCCGTGTGGATTGAGCTGATCCTCGATTGAGATCCCCAGCTGATCACAGACGGCGAGAACTTGTGCAGCAAAGGCCTCGTTGAGCTCCACAGTATCCATGTCGCTCAGGCTCATCTTGGCGATAGCCAAGACCTTTTTGACTGCTTCGATCGGACCGACGCCCATGATCTCTGGTGCCAAGCCGGAGACAGATGAGGCGATCACCTGTGCCAGAGGCGTTATGCCGAGCTGGCTTGCTTTTCTCTTGGACATCACCAGAACGGCGGACGCCCCGTCGTTCAAAGGACAGGAGTTGCCAGCCGTAACCAGCCCATTCTCCAAGAAAGCCGGCGGAAGCTGGCTGAGGGTTTCCAGGCTGGTATTCGGCCTGGGTCCGTCGTCTTTGGTGACGAAGGTTTCACCGTCGAGCGGGTAAGGGGTGATCTCCCGGTCGAAGACCCCGTTTCTCTGTGCTTCTACGGCCCTGTCCTGAGAGATCTTGGCGAACTCGTCCATTCTTGACCTTGTGATCCCGAACTTTTTTGCTACATTCTCGGCTGTAAGGCCCATTGGGATGAACATCTCATTTATGAAGTCTGATCTTGTATGATCAGTGAACCGCGGATTGAGGTCTTTTTCGGTGAAGCCTACCCCCAGCGTTCTTGTTGTGCTTTCCACGCCACCTGCTACAAAGATCTCTCCCTCGTGGGCCTCGATGGCATGAAATGCCATTCGGATCGTCTGGAGGGAAGAGGCGCAGAAGCGGTTGACAGTGGTGCCAGGAACCGTATCCGGAAGGCCGGCCAAGGCTGCGACGTTTCTGCCAAGGTTTAGCGACTGTTCTCCCACGTGATTTGCCGCTCCTATCATCACGTCATCGATCAAGGCCGGATCCAGCTGTGGGACCTTCTTTAGCAGCTCAGATACGATGAAGCCGCCCATGTCATCCGGCCTCACATCCTTGAGGGACCCTTTGTAGGCGCGGCCTATCGGGGTTCTGGCGGTGGCGACTATCACGGTTTCTGACATTGGACCTCGATTCTAGAGAACGTCGCTTTCGATCATGTTACTCCAGAGTAGTTTAAACATACTTCTATAAATCTGACGCTCAGCTGATTTTATTCTGTCCGGCCGCAGCCTGCCTGTCGAGATCCCTGTCCGCCCTGAGCGCCGCTCGCTCTTCGTGCTTAGCCCACTGGAAGAAGATTATCGCAATGGCACCGACCGTGAAAACCTCTCCAAAGACCCAAAGGACTGCTCCTCCGGCATGGACGTCTGCGATTGTATGCGCGGGAGAGATCGAGGTCCTGACAGAGGTGAGAGCTATTCCAAGAAACGTGCCGAATGGAATCCCAGCGAATAAATAGGCGAGCTTGGCTCCGTAAGACATCTTCCAGCGGATCGGATCTACGCCGATGAGGGTAGTCCAGAAGATGATTCCTGCAATGAGGAAGTGTAGGTGGGTGTAGTCGTGGAAGAGCGGATGTTCTATCGAGAGCTGGTAGACCGGCGTCAAAAAGTAGACGTACATGGTCGAGTAGTTGATGAGCCACGCAAAGACGGGGAATGTCAGAACCGAGATCACCTTGGAATGAAGCAACTTAATGGTAGTGGTCTGGACCGGTCTCTTGGCAGCCTGAAGCAGCAACGTCATCGGTGCGCTCAGAGCAATGAATATGGGAGCCAGATTCATCAGCAGCAGGTGTTGTATGACGTGTATCGTAAATACCTTGTCATCATATGCAGCCAGACCGGATCCCGTCGCTATGAAAATAACTAAGTCTCCTGCCAGAAAACTCACGGTTCGAAGAGTTGACCAGCGCCTTCCTCTCGCCTTAAGGGTCTTTGTTCCCCACAGGTACAGGAGTGCAAAAATGATCTCAAGCGCTAGGGCTGCAAAAGAGATCGGGCCGGTTTGAATGCCGGTTAAAAGTACGGAAAGCTTCACCGGGGGTGAGGGGATTGCAGACAAGAGGTGGAGCAACGGCACAGTCCAATTATATGGAGTGGACAAGTAATAAATTGGCGGTTCTAGGCCGGAATGCCTAGCTCCTTCAAAAGGCGGGCCGCATGGCCAGTCGCTTTCGTGCCATATGAGGCTTTGGTGATGACGCCATTTTCGTCGATGACAAATGTCGTTCTTATGACACCGACGGTCTCACGCCCGTACATCACCTTTTTTCCGTAGGTGCCCCATCGGGCCATAGTGGTCTTATCAGGATCAGACAAAAGATCGAATCCAATTTCGATCCTCTTGATGAATTCAGAGTGCCTTTCAGGTGAGTCCGGTGAAACTCCGATCACTTTGTATCCAGCTGCGTTCAGCTTCGGGAGGATCTGCGTCATCTCGCTTGCCTGGGTTGTGCAGCCCGGAGTCAAGTCTTTTGGGTAGAAGTAGAGCACGACTTTTTGCCCAATGAAGTCCCGGAGACAAATCTGCTTGTGATCCTGGTTTTCCAAGCAAAGTTCAGGAGCGACATCTCCCACGGCCAAGCGAATGGATTCAGTATCTGTCATTAATTGAAATCTAGCTTCCCTCGTCGCTCGAAGCGGCAATTTCGGCCAGGATGCCTGGCGGACCCTCGAATCGGGAGGGCCTCAGGATCGGCCAGGTAACTTAATAGGATGAACGAATTC
>JAJYVK010000479.1 GCA_021792075.1 Actinomycetes bacterium
TCATCGGCACCGCCAAACTATGCGGACTCGATCCCTCACTTTATCTCCGCACGGTGCTGGCTCAGATCGCCGATCATCCGATCCATCGCATCGGCGAACTCCTGCCCTGGAACATGGCTGCAACCCTCCATTCAGAGTCCGCATCAGCCGCTTAAGCACCAAATAGGTGTCCACCTAAAATAAGTGGACACCTAATAAACCCTCGCCACTTCGTCAACAGGGAACCTTCCCACGCTTACGAATGAGGCGCGGCTGGGGACGGATCTGCTGCACCGGTTCTGGTCGCCGGAACTGCTTGCGTCGGAACGGGCGAAGAGGGTGTGGGTGGAGCCGGATCGGGAGAGGTTGCCGGCGGTGCGGCAGTGAGGGGTGTGCTTCTTCGGTTGTCGGGGGCTTCTCGTCACCACTGTTCGTAGTAGATGTACCAGTGAGGCGCAATCGGCTTGTATACGAGCATATGACTGTGATCTGGTCCATTCCAATACTTATTCGGGATCCTTCCATCTAGTGATTTCAGGACTGGAGTCAATGGCTGCCGGTTCTACTCGATTCTGCCACCCATTCTCAAATTAAGCTGCCAGGGATTCTACGTTTATGCTGCCACCTGTTCTCGCGTTATGCTGCCACCTGATGTGCCGAGCGGAGAATGGAAGCACGATATCATCCACGCCGAAGGCGTGCGCTTTTGAATTTGCACCGTCCTAAACCTTTGGGCGAGCGAATCTCCATGAATCAGGGAGCTTCGGGACTCTGTTGCTGGACAATTCGTAGCATTCGGCGGGCAAATTCTCGGGAGAAGGCCACTTGCTCCAAGGCGTTGTGTTGTTTGGACCTCACCTTTATCATTAGAAGTTGCAGAGTTCAAATCAGTGTTGGACAGCAATCTTATACTCCGAGAGCAGTTGCTTCTTGTCCACCTCCCGCAATACCTCCCTGTTCGGAACGTTGACCAGATATGCAAGATTCCACTCCCTTAAACCCCGGTTCGGGAAAGTCGTCGGTCCTGAAGTCATGGCGCTGATGCCAACTAGCAGATCGTTCTTTCCAACCCAACGGAGAACCTTGGCATAGAACGAAAGGGTATCGTAGTCGTCAGTTCCGTAATATTTCTGTGCAGGCTCTGCGAAAGCTTTCTGGATGACAGGTGTGAGATCAGTAATTGGAACGCCCAATCCTTCTCCGCTTTCACCCATCCGGAACTCGGTTCCGCAAACAATCACATACGAATGGTTGGCGTAGCGGTTGTCCGTCAGGGCGAAAGCGCGGCTGTCAGGTCGCCATAAGACATCCACGTTCCCCTGAATAGGCCATACCTGAACCGGTCCATCTGGAAACTTCGAGGGGAAGATCGTTACCCACGCTCCCCACGACTTCTTCGGACCGGTCACAGTGAGCCCTAGCTTGCCATCGGGCGATTTGACATCAGGACGATCATTGAAGGCGTCCATGTATGTGGGGTGGATCGTGCCAGGCTCGAATAGAAATGGACCTGCGGGCAGGAAGTCATTCTTTGTGTGGGCAGCGGCATCCGGCTGCTGCGCTGCAAGCGCCAAGGTTGCAGCGACTAGGAAAGCCGTTAGCGAAAGGCCTGACAGGCACAGGCGGCTCGTCACCATTCCAAAGCCCCTCTAAGGGCGGGAACCGGTCCTGGTGGGGGTGGTATCGGGCCAGTTAGCGGTGAGTCCACAGATGGCCCGTTACAGCTAATCGGAAGCGATGATGGATATGTAACCGTCACCGCCACAGGCTGCGATGTGACCGCGTAAGCGGCGGCAAGACTCGGCAGTCCGTAGAAGTCAAAATCGAAGAAGCCGTCAAAATTTGCCCCTCCGGCTCGCACGCTTTTCGGTCCGACTATGCTGCCGAGCGTAATGGTCGTGGGATAGCCTTGAGGCAGATTTGGCGCCGGACTGAAGCTGAAAGTGATCTGCGACGCGTTCGGCCCCAGCAAAGCGTTTGTTGATCCGCCTGGGGGGAGGCCCAATGACCATGGGTCGATCGCGACGCTGCCCGCTTGCGGGACGAATCCGAAAGCGCCTACGCCAGGAGCCTGGCCCGGAGCAATTCCTGTTGTTCTGCCGTTAAGGATCGTGCAGGTCGAGGTTCCGTTACTTGGGGCAGACTTGCCTGCGCCGCCACCGCCGCCTGAACTCGGCGGAGCTGGCGAAGGGGGAGAACAGTTGAAAATTGCACATGGACCGGGCGGTGGTGCAGGTGGAGGAGGATAAATGCGCTCGATTAGACCCAATGGATCCACAAAACTTGACGGATTATTCATCACATAGGCATACCGATTGAAACTCTGCGGATCGGTAAGGTTGTAGCTGCCGTAGTACGGGTCGGGGCTCATCCAGCGCCCGGTCATATTGGAGTACTCGCGGAAGATGGCGTGGTCGTCGCTGCTGTTGTCCTGATCGAGCATGGCGAAGTGGTAGGCGTCGTCATCGGTTCCGGATGCCGAATATCCATCGCCATAAGGCAGCGACCTGTACGTGCCTTCCACGGCGCCATTGTACGAGGTCTGCACCCGCTCGGTCCCCTCCCAATCCTGAATTTCGAAATGAGCCGCCCCGTTCTTGTAGAACTCCAGCGGCAGCGCCTGTTCCCCACTCAGGCAAAAGACGTTTGAATGGGCCACGCATTATAAAAGGGCGCCCCATTCTTGTAAGCTGCGGTTGCTGTGCTGAAGCAGACAACCGGAGCCAACAAGGAGGAACACCCAGATGAACAG
>JAJYVK010000480.1 GCA_021792075.1 Actinomycetes bacterium
AGAGCACGCTAAGGGCTTACGACTGGCCGGGAGAATGTGGACCGGCTGCACCACGCTAGAGCGACTGCCCCTGTGGGTGCGTGAGGCGGCATCGGCCAAGCATCGAAACCCCGACCTGGAAATCCTGGCTGAACACACACGTCAGCATCTCCAGCGCGAAATGAGCAAGCGAAGCTATGCAACTAGTCGACCGTGACGCTGCTGTCGCTGCCAGCCGATAGGCCATAGGGCTTCAACTGTAAATATAGAAAGCCATACTTACAGTTATGGAATCATCTGCAAATATGGCACTTGATAGCTTGCGCTCCCGTTTGGTCAACTCGAAGCCGGAATCCCGTCCAAAACTCGCTATCTTCCGTAGCCTCGTGGTTTGCTACCCTTGGATGCGGACTCGGAATGCTGGGCCCGCGGGATGTCAGAACGGGGAGTAACGGAAGGCGGTATCACAGGTGAGCCGCAATCTATGTGCTGGCCCATGATGATATCGTCTTGAATCCAGATAGCACATCTGTGACATGTGTCAACCACGCTCTCCCACTTGTGCCATTTGGGATCAAGATTCTTATATTTCGGCAGCTCAGTTGCGTCGAGATCAAACGGAAGTGGTTCTGCTAATTGCACTTCGAGCTGCTGCAGTGCCGACTCACCATTTGTCTGTGGGTACAACGCATCGAAGCACTGGAGGGCTTTGCTCGTCCGACTTCGCCCCAAGTGGTCTACCAAGGCCGCCGTATCCAGATAATCCCGAGTGGCATTTCTTTTGAGGATTAAGACCGCCTTGATTCGCAAAATCTCTGCTTCGGTTGGAACGGTTATGTGGTGTGTGTCAATGTCGACAGTGGTCGTTTCTAGTGGTTCTTGCCTTATGAGTTGGCGTATCCCTGTCTCAATGCCGTCGAGGCTTCCTAGAATTTGCACAGGGCGCTTTACTCTTGCAGTAGTCCATCCTGCCACTGATTCCAACTGAGCCAGAATCTCATCGAAATTTTGCTTCAGATCGGTTAGAACGTGGTCATCGTCAGTCGATAGCCGATGGTGGGCATAGATACTTGCTGCAGTTCCACCTACTAGTACCGCCTGGGGCAAAATTGTTTGCAACCGAGCGGCAGAAGATAGCACCTCATCCCATTGAGGGTTGTTGTCACTGGATGTGGTCGACATAATATCCCCAGAAGGCGAAGCGTTGATTGAGCGGGTCTGCTGTGGTCCTATTGTTGGTGATACGTCGTGTCTTGGCGCGAACAACTGGATCGTTTTGCACAGCCCTTCCAAGTTCAGCCCAGGCTGATCGAGTTCCGCGCTCAATTATGTCGTCTATGGCAGTTAGCGTAAGATCATTGTGTTCTAAATGTCGATGATCCACGTGGGATTCTCCTTACCTGCTCGCTAAACATCACTACCAGAATAGTCGCAGTAAACCTCCACTCACCAGCCTATCGCGTCTCGACGGAGTGACTCATGGGCGATTCAGCGCTGTCCTTACAACCGTCGTCCGAATCCATGTCCCAAACCACCGATCATCTGCTGAGGTTGTTCAGGTAGTGAGGGTGTAACGGCCGCTTCCAAGAAACTTGTGGCCACCATACGGAATGTTTGTGAGACCTCATCAAAGGATGGTTTTGACCCGTACACGAGGTCATTCACGAAAACGGCATAGTTTTTGCGCGCCTCTGCATCGTTTGCAAGAAGACCAAGTTCGTCTCGCAAAACACTCAGAGGCCGCTCCCTGAAAACAGGGAACTTCTCGCCGCCGTATTGCTGCGCTTCCTGGACAAGCGTCCCGGCGAAGATAGGCGTAGCCTTGCCAATTACAGACGGATTAGCGTCAACTATGCGGTGAACGTCGTAAAGGTGCCTTACAAGTCGCGGATCATACCGATAGGCCAGTTCCGGATTGGCCTTGTGTTCAGCTGTGCGCCTGAGATACGAAATCACCTTATCGGACACGATATCAGGCAATGACACCATCGGGATTGGTTGCGCTGCGGACCGGTCTCCCACTTCATGTCTTTCCAGAATGTCTTTTACTTCCCGGTATTCGATACTGAATGGCCGATCCACGCCCATTAGTTCCACCTTTATGTATGGACGTAATGACGGCGTATCTGCAGTAAAGGCTGACTCGTACATAACATTTGCGCGAATGTAGCGGTTACTGTCCCTGCCGTCAATCTCGCCGTCAATCTCGAACCCGGCTCCGCGCAAGGCGCGGCCAAGCTCCACCTTCAGGCCCGATAGCGCCTTCGACTTCGAGTTCTTCGAGGGAAACTCAGGCGCGATCACGCGGAAATCCACGTCTTCGGATATGCGCTCGATCACTCCCCAACCCTGCGATAAGGAAGTTCCACCGGAAAATATCAGCTCGAAGCCGGATTCCCGCCCGGCTTTGGCGACTTCAAGGACCACCTCTTTGACGAGCACCTCTTTTTCCAGGATGTCTTCACTAAATGCCTGTAATCCACTGCGCTGGCCAAGCAACAGATCGATGCCGAAACGTTGCTGTTGACTAAGACCTCTCATACCTGACCCCCCCGCCATAGAGCTTTCTGCGGATGCGACTCCTTCCCACGTCAACCATAACGTAGGGAGGTACCTGCGTGGATCGTCCTTCGTTGTACTCTCTTACCAGCAGCCCCGGCTTTGGATCCACGCCCATTTTTCGCAAAAAAGACGCCGCTACCGCCGAGCTAGAGTACTTTCTTATTTTTGAACCGGCGTAAGGTTTATC
>JAJYVK010000481.1:0-2431 GCA_021792075.1 Actinomycetes bacterium
TATGGAGGCCATGGGGAAGGTCTGCGGCGTACCTATGGCGATGCTGCAGGGGAAAAGCTGGGCGCCTCATCCGTCGAACGGTCAGCAGTGAACGTGGGAACCACCCTTGGGTTTCCCTGCATCTTGGCCATCCAGGCCGGAAATGGGAAGGCTCGTCGTCAGCTGACAGCCCTTGGGTGGGGCGGAGTTCTCGTAGTAGTCCGAGCGTGGGAAAGCCACGTACATGGCGAAGGAGAACAGCGTATTCGCAGTTATGGAACTGGAATGTTTGAAGGTCATTGGTGAATACCGATGCTCGGTGGCCGGACGCTAAGGCGGCCTGGTCGCAGGTACAGAAGATCCAGACCAAGCTGCACCAGTGGGCTACAAACGATCCTGATCGTCGCTTTGATGATCTGTGGAATCTGGTCTATGACCCGGCTGTCCTGGTTTACGCCTGGCAACGGGTGCGAAGCAACAGAGGGTCTCGCTCGGCCGGGGTGGACGGGGAAACCGCCTATTACGTCTCGGTTGTCCGGGGCGAGCAGGCATTTCTATCCGAGCTGCGAGATGATCTCAAGGCCCGGAGGTTCCAGCCGGCTCCCGTACGGGAGGTGATGATTCCCAAGCCCGGAGGCAAACGCCGCCGTCTTGGCATCGCAACCATAAGGGACCGGGTGGTCCAGGCCGCCCTCAAGACGGTATTAGAGCCAATTTTCGAGGTGGATTTTCAGCCATGTTCCTATGGTTTCCGCCCCGGACGACGTGCCCAGGATGCAATTGCCGAGATTCACTTTTTCACAACCCATTCATATGAGTGGATTCTGGAAGGCGATATCAAGGCTTGCTTCGACGAAATCTCGCATTCAGCGCTACTTGAGCGGATGCGGCATCGAATTGGAGATAAGCGTGTTCTGGGACTAGTAAAGGCGTTCTTGAAGTCCGGCATTCTCGGTGAGGATGGAGAGCTTCGAGAATCTAATACCGGTGCTAGCCAGGGATCCGTCTTGTCGCCGCTACTTTCAAACATCGCACTCTCTGTCTTAGACGAGCATTTCGCCGAGGCATGGAAGGTGACGATGGGTAACTCCTGGGCTCGAACACAACGCCGGCAAAAAGGCCTGGCCAACTACCGAATCGTTAGGTACGCCGACGATTGGGTATTAATGGTTGCTGGGACCAAAGCCGACGCTGAACAGCTACGGGAGGAAGCAACAGCGGTACTTCTCCACATGGGGCTTCGGCTCTCAGAGGAAAAGACGGTAATTGCCCACATAGACCAGGGATTTAACTTTTTGGGGATGCGCATCCAGCGTCACCGTCAAAAAGGATCAAACAGACGCTTCGTATACACCTATCCGTCCCGATCTGCCCTTATGACAGTAAAGGCCAAGGTGCGGAGCATCACCCGCAGATCAACAAATCAGTCACTCCCCGTCCTTTTGCACCGGCTCAACTCGGTGTTGAGAGGATGGGTCAACTATCACTATCATGGGGCGTCGGCTAAAACCTTTGCCTATCTGTCGGCCTTCACTTGGCGACGGGTGTGGTGCTGGCTGTGCCACAAGCACCCCAAGACAGGGAAGAGAGAACTGCAACGGCGCTATTTCCGGAAATGGTGGCCTGAGCAAGACGAGGTGAAGCTGTTCGATCCATCTGCGGTGGCCATTGTGCGCTACCGCTACCGGGGAGCAGCTATCCCTTCGCCATGGGTGACACAGATACGGAATGCCGTGTAGCCAACTGACATGGATACGTGGAGAGCCGGATGCGATGCAAGTCGCAAGTCCGGTTCGGAGGGCGGACCGGAGAAACCCACCGATCGAAAGGTCGGCAGGGCGCTTCGGTTCGACCCTACTTTTACGTCCTAGAAGACGGTCCATTTGAGGTGATGCTCGTGAATGCCCGTCACGTGAAGAACCTACCAGGGCGAAAGACCGATGTGTCAGACGCGGCCTGGCTGGCCCAACTGGGAGCTCATGGACTGGTACGCGGATCATTCGTACCGCCAGAGCCGATTCGCCAATTGCGCGATCTCACCCGGACTCGGACTGCAATCGTGCGAGAGCGCTCACGTGAGATACAGCGACTGGAGAAATTCTTAGAGAACACAGGTCTAAAGCTCTCTTCGGTGGCAAGTGATATCGTCGGCGTCTCCGGTCGGGCCATGCTCGAAGCGTTGGTTGAGGGTCAACGTGATCCTGACAAGCTTGCTGATCTTGCAAAGAGACGTCTGCGTTCCAAAATCCCCGAACTGACCGAGGCCTTTGTGGGTCGATTCAACTCACACCACGCCTTTATGGTTCGGATTCACCTGAACCTTATTGATGAACATACCCGGGCCATTGACGAGGTCACCACCCAGATCGAGGTGGAGATCAACCCTTTTTATAGCGTCCGCGAGCTCTTGGTTACGATCCCCGGTATCTCTACTATGGTCGCCGACGTTATC
>JAJYVK010000481.1:2441-2722 GCA_021792075.1 Actinomycetes bacterium
CGGACATGACCCGATTCCCCACTGCTGGTCACTTAGCTTCCTGGGCGGGGACATCTCCAGGCTCGAACGAGTCTGCCGGCAGAGTGAAGTCCACCCGAACTCGTCCAGGCAATCCCTACCTAAAAGGAGCCCTTGGTGTAGCTGCACTGACTGGGTCAAGATCCAAAGACACGTACTTTCAAGCACGGTATCGTCGTATCGCCTCACGTCGGGGTCCCATCAAAGCAGTCGTCGCAATTGAGCACTCTATGTTGGTCGCTATCTGGCACATGTTGCAAACC
>JAJYVK010000482.1 GCA_021792075.1 Actinomycetes bacterium
AGCCGCCACGCCTCAATAAATAGCTGCTCGATCTCCTCCACCGTGGCGTCTTCCGGCATGTTGACCGTCTTAGAAATCGCCCCGGAAATAAATGGTTGAATTGCAGCCATCATCCGTACGTGGCCATGATAGTGAATCGTGTTGTCGCCCATCGAACACGCAAAGACGGGGAGGTGGCGCGGGTCAAGATCCGGAGCACCAACGATGGTCTTGTGCGCATCGATGTATCCGATGATCGAAGCGATCTGGTCATCACTGTATCCAAGCCTTATAAGCGCTCGAGGAACCGTCTGATTTACAATTGACATAGTTCCACCGCCAACGAGCCTCTTGGTCTTCACAAGTCCGAGGTCCGGCTCCACTCCAGTGGTATCGCAATCCATCATCAAGCCGATTGTTCCAGTTGGAGCGAGGACTGAAGCCTGCGAGTTCCTGACACCATAGGTGGCCCCGTCTTCGATGGCCTCATCCCAGGATCGCTTTGCGGCTCTGAGCAGTTCAGGGTCCACCTCAGCCTGATCGATCTTATCTGCTGCAGCCCTGTGCATCTTCAGAACGTTCAGCATCGCGTCACGATTGTCGTAGAACCCGGCAAACGGGCCCAATCGACTGGCCATGCGTGCCGACGTTGCATAAGCGGTTCCCGTCAACAAAGCAGTGACGGCGCCTGCGACTGCTCTTCCGCCGTCTGAGTCATATGGAAGGCCTAAAGCCATCAGCATTGCTCCAAGGTTGGCATAACCAATACCGAGTTCACGGAACTTCCGAGAGGTGTCTCCTATCTTTTCCGTCGGGTAATCCGCATTTCCAACCAATATATCTTGAGCGGTGAAGACCGCTTCAACAGTCACCTTAAATCCGTCAATGTCGAATGAATCATCGGGGCGAAGGAATTTGATGAGGTTCAAGCTTGCAAGGTTACAGGCAGAGTTGTCAAGGTGCATGTACTCCGAACATGGGTTGGAACCACTGATTCTGCCGGCATTGGGAGCCGTGTGCCATTTGTTGATCGTGGTGTCGTACTGAAGTCCGGGGTCGGCACAGTCCCATGCGGCTTCGGCAATCTGCCTCATCAAGTCACGAGCTTTCATGGTCTTCAGCACCGAGCCGTCAGTCACCGCCCTCAGCGCCCAGTCCTTGTCATTGACCACAGCTTCCATGAACTCGTCAGTGACTCTGACCGAGTTATTTGCATTCTGGTACTGAATCGAGAAGTTATCCTTGCCATCAAGACTCATGTCGAACCCAGCGTCCCTAAGAGCCCTCGCCTTGCGCTCTTCCACACTCTTACACCAGATGAATTCCTCTATGTCTGGGTGATCAACGTTGAGTATGACCATTTTGGCCGCACGCCTCGTCTTGCCCCCGGACTTAATCGTCCCAGCTGATGCATCGGCGCCTCGCATGAAGCTGACCGGGCCAGAAGCGGTGCCTCCTCCCTTGAGAAGCTCCTGGGAAGAACGGATCTTGGACAGATTGATGCCCGAGCCAGAGCCTCCCTTGAAGATGACCCCCTCCTCGACGTACCAGTTCAGAATGGAGTTCATGTCATCATCAACTGCAAGTATGAAGCAAGCACTCGCCTGCTGTGGAACACCTTTGACCCCGATGTTGAACCACACCGGTGAGTTGAACGCTGCATGCTGATGGATTATTGCGTACTTAAGTTCGTCGGAGAAGATCTCAGCCTCCTCGTCATCGACGAAATATCCGTCTTTGATTCCCCACGCAGTAATAGTGTCGATCACCCGATCAACCACCTGCCTAAGAGACCATTCACGCTCTGCAGTACCTAGAGTCCCGCGGAAGTACTTTTGAGCAAGAATGTTGGTCGCATTCACGCTCCACGTTGAGGGCACTTCGACCTGCAGCTGCTCAAACGCTACTGAACCATCCTGAAAGTTGGTTATCCGAGCGTCACGACGCTCCCAAACAACGGTGTCATAGGGATTCACTCCCCGTGAGGTGAAAAAACGCCTTAGCCCGATCCCTGATCTCTGAGGAGCTATCGCCATCACACTTCCTTCCCAATCTGTCTGACAAGACAGCCAGACCATTGTCAAAACCGACTAAAAGAGGAGAACACCCCGGGGCAAAATATCTAAACAGCTCAAACGATTTATCTAAACCCTAGCCCGATGCCCAATTTGATTTTTGAAGCCGCCACTCTGTTCTCAAGTAAGTCTGATACTACACGTTGGCTGTGACACTTTCTCGCAAAAACACAATATGTTGATCGCTACGCCTCATCAAACACAACATCCTGTGTAATTTCAGCACTGTAGTTCAGTGGTGTCAAGAACCCTGACGCTCTCATTTCGAACCTTTTCCTAAAAAGCGCACCACTAGCAGGGATTACACCGAGGTTTCTGGTCGCAAACAATTCAGAGGCTGGATAGCGTATTACCATTGTGCTCGAGAAATTCTTCAACATCACTCCCACGAATAGAGAGGTTCTTGAAAAGGGTCTGCCCAAAGATCTTTTGGAATCATTTCAAAGGATCCGTACAGGTCAGCTGAATATACCTCCGAACGTGATTCTCGTTTTAGTTCCCGCCTTCAACGAGGAAGGCTCGATCGAAGGCGTCATATCAAGAGTACCAAAAATCGTCTGCGGATTGAATACCCAAGTCATCGTCATAAACGACGGATCAACCGACAACACCTCTTTAGTGGCCCAATCCGCCGGTGCGCTCGTCCTCGAGATGCCACACAACTC
>JAJYVK010000483.1 GCA_021792075.1 Actinomycetes bacterium
TGGAGGTGCGCGCCTGTGGCACGGGAATATCATGAGTCATGGTCGCCAAACGCAGCTTTTCTGCTAAAGGCCGGGTTTTTGATATTGCTGCCCGAGGATGACAAGATGCATGACGCCTAAAAAGGTTAGCGAGCGATTGAAAGGCGCAAGCGTTGCGCAGTCGCTAGCCTCAGGGGCTGTTCCGCCACCTCTGAAACGCTCTGAGCCTCCCAAAGAGTTGGCACTAGTGGTTGAGCACCTTGGTAAGCGCTTCGGCGACCGGGTCGCATTTGATGACGTCTCCTTCGAAGTCGGCTACGGCGAGGTCTTCGGCTTTCTGGGTCCCAACGGTGCAGGAAAGACAACAACCGTAAGAACCCTTGGGACGCTGCTGGCACCTACATCGGGGTCTGCAATAATAGCCGGGATCCCCTTGACCACAAAGAATGGCGCAGATATTCGGAAACTGATTTCGATCATGCCAGAATCGCCAGGACTTTATCAGCGCCTGACTGTTGGAGAAAATCTCGAGTGTTTCGCCGGCTTGTATGGTCTGGTTGATGCGAAGGCGCGTATCGACGAAGTGTTACGTTCAGTCAACCTGACTGAGCGCGGAAGCGATCTCTGCGGCTCACTATCGAAGGGTTTACGCCAACGGGTGGCGCTTGCCCGGTCCCTTCTCAATGACCCGAAAATACTCTTTCTCGATGAACCCACTTCGGGACTGGATCCGGTTGCCACTCGAGATGTTCACGAACTGATCGCATCGCTTAGGGAGCGGGGTGTCACGATCTTTCTGACGACACACCGATTGGAGGAGGCGGAGCGGCTATGCCATCGTGTGGCGATCTTGAACACCACCGTTGCTCTCGTCGGCCGAGTGGACGAGCTTAGACAAAAGCTGTTTACAAAGAGCTTAGAAGTTCGCATTGGCGCAGCGCCAGGCGATCTGGTTCAACTGTTCGATAGATTGCCCGAAGTCAAGGCTTGGGTGAAACAGCCCTCTGGCTCATACATGTTAACCGTGACAGATCCTGATCTTGCAGCACCTGCTGTAGCCCGCGCCTTGGTCAATTCAGGGGCCGACATCCTCTCGATCGCCGAATCCCACCACTCGCTCGAGGAGGTCTACCTCGAACTAGTCGAGGAAGATGTGGAGGCGAAGCGAAGATGAGCTCCAGTCGGAGACGTGTCAGCGCAATCGTTCGCAAGGAGCTCAGGGACTATCGGCGCAACCGGTACGTCATCCTCACTATGGCGTTCTTTCCCCTACTCTTTGTTATCCTGCCAACGATTCAACTCTTGCTCATCAACGCCTCCACTAGCAACGCCAAGCTCGATGCGCATATCGGGATTTCGTTACTATACATGCTGATGATCCCAGCTATGGTGCCGTCGGTTCTCGCAGCGTACTCCGTCGTTGGGGAACGCGAGCAAGGCACCCTAGAACCGATTCTCACAACCCCGATCAGCCGCGAGGAGTTTCTAATCGGAAAGGCCCTCGCCATTCTCGTCCCCACCCTAGTAATCGCATATCTGGTCTTTGGCATCTTCCTGGGTGTTTCAGCGATCTTTGCCGAGCCGGAAGTTGCCTCGGCGATATTCAAGGGCTCCCGTCTACTAGTCCAGCTTCTGTTCACCCCACTATTAGCAGGCTGGTCGATCTTGGCTGGTATCGCCATCTCCGCACGCTCGTTTGACGTGCGCGCCGCCCAGCAGCTCGGCGTGATCGCCAGCCTTCCCCCGCTCGGTATCGTCGCTTTGATGTCTTTCAACGTGATAACCCCCTCGGTCACATTGGCACTCGGACTCGCCGCCGGCCTTTTGTTCATCGATGTTCTCGGTTGGAGAGCTGTAGCGGCACTCTTTGATCGTGAACGGCTAGTTACGGGCTCCTGATTGTGACAGCTTTGTCATATAAAAGCAGCATCCAATTGAGAAAAGAGAAAAGGAGCGAGTGATGTCGGGGAAGCTGGTGTTGACACGAACCACGATCGGCATAGACGTACGGCGCGGCACATACGTGATTTTTATCGATGGCGAACGCGTCGGGTCTTACGAGCTACAAGAAACCTTTGAGACAGAAGTTGCGCCGGGACGCCACAGCGTTCAAGTCCGCGGAGGCCGATACTCGAGCCGAGAACGCTCCTTTGAGATCGGGGAAGGGCAAACCATCAGCTTCAATTGCAGCGGTAAAAGAATATTGCCGCTCTGGCTGGCGTCTTTCATCATTCCGAGCCTGGGACTTACACTCCGTCGTTCTTGACAGGTTGAGCTACTTGCTGGCTGGAACTTCGTCAATCCAAGCTCCAAGTTCCACTTGAGTTTCAAGCTGACCGACAAGATAATCGATCTATCTCTTGGTGATCGTTTAGGGCCATCAAAGTCTCCAAAAATTCGAATCTGCGACCTGATTCAGCGAAAACGCCGACACAATTACCCAGCACGATCCTCAAAGTACGCCTGGCTCGCAAATCATGCATGCCGAAGTCCAAATTAGCCGGAGGGCAACGCCGTCCACGGGTCGGCGAATACAAGTCGAATTTTTGAATCGGGAAGACTACCGCAGAACTAGCCAGCACAAGTGGAAATGCAAACGTTATCTGGCATTCGCGATAAATCAGGCGCGCCTTTTGCTGGATTGGAACCGCCGTAGCACGAGCCACTTTAGAGACCATCGGTGCATTCGCTCCTGGTTTTTCCTACTCCTCATGACATGTAAATTGGCCACGTAATACGC
>JAJYVK010000004.1:0-11088 GCA_021792075.1 Actinomycetes bacterium
ATAGCTGACGCCCTCTGGGATGCGCAAGCTTACTTTCTCGACTCTCCCCGCATCATTGACCCCAGCCTGCACCCACTCGATATCGGTTAGGGGAATCCCGACCGTTTCCGTAAGATAGCCCCTCGAATAGACCGACGCAGTCTGAGCCCACTCAGGTATGCCGACCCTGAGACCGCGAATCTCCTCAATCGAGGTGGGCCCGTCGCTTCGCACGTAGAAAGAGGATTGCCTGAAGACGCGGGATGGGAAGACCGGTATCGCGGTGACATCACAGCCCGGCTGGGAGACCAGAGAGACATACTTGGCAAAGGACAGCTCGCAAACATCAAACTCTCTGAACTTCAAGAACCTGTAGAAAATCTCCTCTACCTGAAGATCGAGCGCCTGCAGCTCAACACCCTCGACAGGCACAACACCATTTGTCAAATCGCGAACGTGATCGTAGTCGCTGATCGCAAGCGTAATCTTTACCGCATTCTTTCCCAACTGAACCCCCTGGTCATCTCTGCATTGCAGTGAAGACCGGGCTGGCCTTAAGGTGCAGGCAACGGACCGGACAAGCGCTTTCGCTAGATGAAGGTCGATCAGACATTTCGCGGAATCGAAGATCCAGCTTCCGCGAAGGTTGAGCACAACACGATCCAAACGCCGCTCTTCACTGTGTCATATGGTATCAGAGTTGACGGTACCCTCCAGGCAGCAAACATTCATCTCTTTGGATAAATCATCCAGCTCCAAAGGAATGGTGTGCTTCAAATCATCCTAAAGCGACTGAAGGAAAGAGCGAAACCACCACTGAGCTACTTCTTCGAGCGAAGAATGGCCTGAGCGGCTGCAAGGCGCGCGATGGGAATCCTAAAGGGCGAACAGGAAACGTAATCGACCCCAGCCTGGACGAATATCTCGATCGATGCAGGATCGCCGCCATGCTCTCCGCAGACGCCAACCTTGAGAGACGGCTTGGTACTTCGGCCCCGCTCGACGCCCATTCTCACCAGCTCGCCAACGCCTCCCGGATCCAGGGTCTTGAAGGGATTGGCCGGCAAAAGGCCGAGGTCCAAATAGGTTGCCATCAGGCGGCCTTCCACATCGTCACGCGAGAATCCAAAGGTCATCTGCGTAAGATCGTTCGTACCAAAGGAAAAGAAGTCGGCACCCTCGGCGATCTCGTCAGCCCTTATCGCTGCTCGCGGAGTCTCGATCATAGTCCCGATGGTGATGTCAACACCCTTCACCTTTTGAGTGTCAATCACCTCTTGAATCCACGATCGCGCCAGCAGCAGCTCCTCCTTTGTGACCGTAAGAGGCACCATGATCTCGACGATAGGATTCTTCCCCTTCTTCTTCAACTCGGCCGCTGCCTGAAGAAGAGCCTTTACCTGCATGGCATAGAGTCCCGGCTTTATGACACCGAGACGCACCCCCCTCGTGCCAAGCATGGGGTTCACCTCTTTCCAGGCTTTAGAAGCGGCGAAAAGCGCCGCCTCCTCGGGAGTCAACCCCATCGTTGCCTCTTTTATGGAAAGATCCAGCGTGTCGGGAAGGAACTCGTGCAAGGGGGGATCTAGAAGCCTGACGGTAACTGGAAGACCATCCATCGCCTCGAAGATCTCCTTGAAGTCGTGCTTCTGGGCGGCTCTCAGCTCCTCAAGCGCCTCGAGTTCGTCGTCCTTAGTGTCTGCGAGTATCATCTTCCTGACGATAGGGAGACGGTCCTCAGCGAGAAACATGTGCTCGGTTCGGCAAAGCCCGATACCCTCCGCGCCGAAGGACCGGGCGTTGGAGGCATCTGGTCCGTTATCGGCATTGGCCCTGACGGCCACCTTTCCAAAACGGATCTCGTCGGCCCACTTCAGAATGGTATAGAACTCTGGAGGCGGAGTGGAAGAGGTCAGCTCCACAGCTCCTAAGACAACATCTCCCGAGGAACCGTCTATTGAGACCTCGTCGCCCTCGAATACCGTGATTCCGCTGGCTATGAAGGAGCGGCCGACAATTCTGACCGCGTCGGCGCCTACCACTGCGGGCTTGCCCCACCCCCGAGCTACCACCGCCGCATGGCTCACGAGCCCGCCCCTTGAGGTCAACACGCCCTCTGAGCTGAGCATCCCGTGAACATCGTCCGGTGAGGTCTCCTTCGTCACCAGGATGACCTTCTCACCTCTCTCACTTGCAGCGATGGCGTCATCGGCCGAAAAATACACCTTGCCAACCGCTGCGCCAGGTGAAGCACCTAGCCCCCTCGCAATGACGTTTAACTCTTTTGATTTAAACTGGGGATGAAGAACAGAGTCGAGATGGTCGGAGGTGATCCTAAGCACAGCTTCTTCCTTGGTAAGAGCAATCTCAGGTTCATCGGTCATATCAACCGCCATCCGCAACGCGGCGACACCGGTCCTTTTGCCCACTCTAGTTTGGAGCATCCAGAGCTTGCCCCGCTCTATGGTGAACTCCGTGTCGCACATATCCCGATAGTGGCCCTCGAGGCGAACGAAGATGTCCTCGAGTTCGTTGAAGATCTGGGGAAACCTGTTTTTCAACGCGGAAAGCGGCTCTGTATTTCGAACACCTGCCACAACATCCTCGCCTTGGGCATTCACCATGAAATCGCCGTACATTCCCTTGTCCCCAGTCGCGGGGTCCCTGGTGAAGCCGACCCCAGTGCCGGAGTTGTCATCCCTATTCCCGAAGACCATCGACTGGACGTTCACCGCCGTGCCGAGATCGTTGGGAATTCCCTCCCTACGCCGGTAGGCGATAGCCCTCGACCCGTTCCAGGAGCTGAATACCGCCTCGATGGCGCCTCTAAGCTGCTCCATCGGCTCCTGTGGGAAGGTCTTTCCGCTGTGGCGGGCCACGATGTCTTTGTAAGCGGCGGCCAGGTATTTGAGAAGTTCCGGAGGAACCTCGGAGTCGATGGAAGCACTTGAAAGCTCTTTCGCTGCCTCGAAAAGCTTGTCGAACTCTTCTCCAGGGACGCCTAGCACGATCCTTCCGTACATGGCGATGAATCGCCGATACGAGTCGTATGCGAATCTCAAGTCGTTGGTCTGGGCGGCAAGACCTTCCACAGATCTGTCATTGAGCCCAAGATTGAGGACGGTATCCATCATCCCCGGCATCGAGAACTTCGCTCCGGACCTGACGGAGACCAGTAGAGGGTCAGACGGATCCCCAAGACTCTTGCCCATCTTACTCTCCAGGATCGATAGGGCTTCGGAAACCTGACCTGTCAGCTCGTCCGGCCACCCAGATTCCAGGTACTCCCTACAGGCGTCAGTCGTGATGGTGAATCCGTGAGGAACGGGAAGCCCTAGAACGGATGTCATCTCCGCGAGGTTCGCTCCCTTGCCGCCTAGGAGATCCTTTAGCTCCATCGGCGGACGCAGATGCTCGTGGTCAAACCCGAATACATATTGCATCGATCCTCCTAAATGCCGCAACAGGAAAGGCCTAAGGGTTAACGTTCAATTCTAACTGGATCGGATAGCTCAGCTGGACAGCGCGCTTTCCACGCTAAGTAAGATTCTCATCTTACTACCTGGACGATCATAAGTTAACAGGCGCCGGCATCCCAACCCAAGATCGACACCAGATGGCTCTTCAGCTCAGCTATCGGGACCCTGATCTGGCTGGTGCTGTCCCTGTCCCGGATTGTCACGGAGTTGTCATCCAGAGAATCGAAATCCACAGTCACACAGGACGGTGTTCCTACCTCATCCTGACGTCGGTATCTGCGTCCAATCGACTGCGTGTCGTCATAATCGCAGGAGAAAGTCGGGGACAAGGAGTCGAAAATCTCATCGGCCAGCTTCATGAGAGGCTCTTTCTTGGAAAGCGGGAGTATGGCCACCTGATATGGAGCAAGCCTGGGATCTAGTCTCAGCACCGTTCTGGCCTCGCCTCCAATGACATCTTCGTCATAGGACGCGACAAGAAAGGCCATCATGGTTCTGGTCGCGCCGGCAGCTGGCTCTATGACATAGGGTATATAGGGCCGATTGGTTACTGGGTCGAAATACTCCAGTCTCTCACCGGAGTGGGCGCCGTGAGCCTTTAGGTCGAAATCCGTCCTATTTGCGATACCCTCGAGTTCGCCCCAACCCCACGGAAATGCAAATTCGACATCCACGGTGCCTGCCGAATAGTGGGAGAGCTCCTCCTTCTCATGATGACGGAGGCGCAGCAGATCATCTCTTATGCCAAGATCCTTGTACCACTGAAGTCTCTCTGTGTACCAGTATTCGAACCACTTCGGCGCCTCTTCGGGCGGCACGAAGTACTCCATCTCCATCTGCTCGAACTCCCGGGTCCGAAAGACGAAGTTGCCCGGGGTGATCTCGTTCCTAAAAGACTTGCCAACCTGGGCAATGCCGAACGGAGGCTTCTTTCGCGTTGTCTGAAGGACATTCTTGAAGTTGATGAACATCCCCTGAGCAGTCTCCGGACGAAGATAGGCCACTGAAGCCTCGTCCTCAACAGGACCGACATAGGTCTTGAACATCATGTTGAAGGCCCGGGCCTCGGTCAGATCGGTTGAACCGCAATTGGGGCAGACGCCCTGGATCTGGTCGGCCCTCCATCTCTCTTTGCAACTCCGGCAGTCGACTAGTGGGTCGGTAAAATTCTCCAGATGCCCAGAAGCCTCCCAGATCTTCGGCGTCGAAAGTATCGAAGCGTCGAGTCCGACCACGTCATGTCTCAGCTGTACCATAGAGCGCCACCAGGCGTTCTTCACGTTCCTCAACATAAGTACGCCCAGCGGGCCATAGTCGTAGGTCGACCTGAAGCCGCCATAGATCTCCGCAGAGGGGAAGACAATCCCCCTCCTCTTGGAGAGATTGACAATCTTTTCCATCAAGTCTTCAGCCATGTGCGCTTGATCCTACCAGCTCACAATTTCCGAACCTACCGTGATCGAACCCAAGTGCTTCCGAGATTGCTCCTCCAACCCAGCTCCACAACTCTAAACGAGACCTGAGCTATGCCTAGCAGCTCGGCTAACGGCTGGCCTCAGCTAGAAGTGCTCCTCGCGGGAGGCTACCGACCGGAATGCACGCCAAAGAGTGAGATCGTATGTGATCTTCAGAATTCCGCTTCCTAGGAAAGGGGCGACAAAAGAGACGCCTGAAAGCAGGTATCCCCCCACGACAGGGCCGATTGCCCGCCCTGCCTGTCTTCCCATTGAGGTCCGGGCCGCGGCAGTTCGCCTCTCCTCTGGTTTGACGATAGAGGCGATATAGCTTTTCCGGGTAGGGACATCCATCTCAACCAGGAGCGACCTGGCGAGGAGAAGAAGGCTCGCCAGAGCGGCGCTGGGTACAAATGGAACCGCCATAAGCAAGACGCTCGAGGGGATATGGGTGAACACCGCGGTGTTTAGAAGTCCGATCCTTCGTGAGATCATCTCCGCCAGCGGATAAGAGAGAGCCGCGAGAACATCCATGCCGAAATAGAGTAGGGAGAGCGCAACAATGCTCATGTCGAAGTGGTACCTAAGCCAATAGATGACAAGGGTTGCAGCAACGAAGCCGCTTCCAGCCGAGTCGACGACAAAAAGGGCTGAAAGCCGGTTGATGGCCTTCTTCGAACCGCCGGATAAAGAAGATGTTTCGGTTCCATTCCAGCCCTCCTCACCAATAATATCCGTCCCCCTCATCCTGGGACCGAGATCTATGACCGAGCAAGATACCGCCGCAACCGCTACACCAAACAGCGAGTAAAGCCAAATGAGCAGTCGCAGCCCCTCTGCTTCGCTCATCCCCAGAAGCGTCGGGAAAGAAGCGAAAAGAGCGCCTAGAGCGCCCATGACCGTCACGATCATCCCGTTTCTTGCAAACACCATTGTGCGTTGTCGAGGGGGTGTTTGTGCGAGCACCACTTCCGCGAGTGCACCAATGAACATCCCCCCGCTCGGTGGAAGAAATCCCAGCATCGCGCCGACATAGAGCAGAAGCGTCGAATGTGCCGGGGCGATGATCACTCCTGTGAGCGCCATCAGCAAGCCGGACAGGATCAGGGCAATCCGGGCACCATAACGATACGCGGCGATGGTAAGGAAATGGGTGATGACAATACCTACCGCCACCGAGACGCCGGTCACGATTCCCAGCCCGAAAGCGCTCAGCCCGAGATTTCGAACCACTATCACAAAGATGATCGAAAAATACCCCATAGCGAAGCTGCGTAGGCCATCTGTAGCGAAGAGAGAGGTCTGGCGTCTCCATTTGGAAACTGACTCTATAGAACTCAAAAGCGACCACCTTCAAAGTCTCTTGGACAACGGCCGGCGTCTGCCGCCTCGGCCTTTCATCGTAGCGAAAGCTAGATTTCAGGCTGTACCGGCTGTTCAGAAGAGCTAGAACAGGCCTTAGGGGCTGGATCAATTTCGAAGCGTCAGTGGCGAATTATCGACGATCTGACACTTCGAAGCGAGCGCTCCAAAACGACCTCGAGAGCACGAAGCGCCAACGCCTCCGTCTCAGCCACCACCGGAGAGTTCTCTATCCGCAGCACCTCTGCCAGCTGGCCGTCCAACGAACGCGCGATCACATCCAGCGCCTCCGTCGAGGCTCTCCTTCCATGGGCATGCTCCTCGCACAAGGCACCGCCGGCAGTGGCGTCAAAACCTGCTCTTGAACCGGTCACCCCACAGACAGCACACACCGACATCTGCGGCCGGTACCCTTGGAGAGCCAACAATTTCCAGATGAACGAGCCGAGAAGCATCTGCGGATCATCTGCCTCCAACACCCGCAAAACTCGAACCACCAGTTTGTAGAGCTCCGGCTCCGGATACCCATCCTGAGCGATCTGCTCCGTGGCTTCGAGAATTATGTTCGCCTTATAGAGCCGGTCCAGGTCCTTGCGGGTTTCCCGGAAAAGTTCGATCGTCTCGGCCTGGGAGACTACGTCGAGTTCACGGCCCTTCCAGCAAAGAAGCGAGACTAAGGACAAAGGCTCGAGCCTCGATCCGAATCGGCTCTTGGTCTTCCTGACCCCTTTCACAACGGCCCTTATTTTCCCGGACTTCTCGCCCAGCATCGAAACGATCCGGTCGGACTCCCCGAGCCGCCAGGTTCTGAGCACCAAGGCCGAATCCCTATAAAGGGTCACCGCTTTCTGATCCTTGCGCCAAGCTGAAACAACACCACGTAAACCACCAGCAAGACAAGGATTACCCAAGAGGCGCTAAAGCCAGCTAGTGCTGTTATAACAAGAGCGATGAAGAGCAACGCCCAAAGACCAACGGCAATCCGGGAGACAGTCATAAACCCTCGACACCTCCATAGCGGCGGTCGCGGCTCTGATACTCCCTTATCGCCCTATAAAGGTGATATCTTCGGAAGTCAGGCCACAAGACGTCTGAGAAAACGAGTTCGGAATAGGCCAGCTCCCAGAGTAGAAAGTTGGAGATCCTGTACTCGCCGGATGTCCGTATAACCAGGTCCGGATCGGGCATATCTGGATAGTACATGTAAGACCTGATCGTCTTCTCGGAGACCTTCGAAGCTGACACTCCGTCAGCGATCATTGCGGAAACGGCATCGACGATCTCGGCCCTACCCCCGTAATTGAATGCGACGGTAAGAGTCATGGTCCGGTTGTTACGTGTGAGCTCGCGTGTCTCGTCGATCCGCTTCAGAAGACGCCTAGGCACCCGCCAGTCGCGCCTGCCGCTGAATCGAATACGAACCCCTTTTTCGTTCAACTCGTCACGGCGCCTCATAAGAAGACCTTCGTTAAAGCGCATTAGAAATCGAACCTCGTCGGGCGGCCTCTTCCAGTTCTCGGTCGAAAAGGCATAGACGGTCAGCCACTTCACGCCGATCTCGAGCGCCCCGTTTACAGTATCCATGAGGGCCTCTTCACCAGCTGAATGCCCGGCCGTCCGTGGCAGACCCCTCTTCTTCGCCCACCGGCCATTCCCGTCCATAACACACCCCACGTGGACTGGAATGTGCGAAGTATCAATCCCTTCTAGCTCGAGATTGGCGTCAAAATCGACCATGTCCCCCACTCGCCTACTCACCCTCTGATCGCACCAAACTAGCTTCCAGATGGAGTCGGTACTCCTCCCCGACGGCCTCCATATGAAGCTGATACGACAAAGCCCCATTTTCTAAGAAGAAGTAGCGGCCCGTTCTGACCACCTCTTTAGCCGACGGCGATGTGGCAACTGCATTCGAATTCAGATCGAAGCGGAAATCATCTCCGTCCCGCATCACCTCGCCCACTAGAACCTCGACGATCCCTGTCGGCTGAACAATTAGCAGTTCGAGGTTCGAATGCTGCTCGTCTACCCTCATATAGCCCAGCTCCTGATGCATAGGAGAACCCTGCAAAGAGGTAGTGTGCTGTGAGTAGACCATGAAGCCCTTCGGCGATCTGGTGAACTCCATGGTCTCGAGATAGTCGAACTCCCCGATTTCCGGATACGACCCGCTGCCCTGACCATGCCAGGTACCTTCAAGTCTTTCCAATAGCAATTCCGGGGAACATCTCTCAAAAGCCACGGCCTCTTCCGATCCCTACTGAACCCGCCATCCATCCACGTCAATGACTCTAGCAACTTAATCATTAAAAAATAAGAATCGAGTCCGCACCGGGCCCGGCGAAATATCGGCAAAGAGACCAACACGAAACCGTCCCAAACTGAGATGGTATTCGCTGAGATGATATCCGCCGTCGGAACGCATCACAAAACCTGTCGGCATGAAAAGGAAATGACTCAAGCTAGCCGCCCCTTGGAACCGCCTTCAGTTGTCTTGGCTAGTATCCAAGGCGCTCGATAGAATGAGCCTTGGACTGCCAGCTGGGATTCACTTTTACGAACAGCTCGAGATACGCTCCCTTCGGCAGCTGCTCCCTAACCCGGCTTCCCACCTCCTTGAGGACAAGCCCGCCCTTTCCAATCACGATCGCCTTCTGACTCGACCGCTCCACGTGAATCTCGCAGCGAATTCTTGGCCACTCCCACTCTGTCACCTGGCACGCAATCGAATGGGGCAGCTCCTCTCTCGTCAGCGCTAGAAGCTGCTCTCGGACGAGCTCGGCAACCCAGTTTGCGTCCGAGATATCGGTAAGCGTCTCCGGCGGGTAGTACATCGGACCTTCCGCAAGGCGGCCGAAGATCTCGTCCAACAACTCATTCACCCCATCTCCGGTCTGCGCAGAAACGGGGAAGTAGCTGGATTTATCGAATTTCGCAAGCGAGCTCAGCCGTTCCAGCACTGTCTTCGGAGGTACGAGGTCTGTCTTGTTGACTACAACTATCGCATCTTTGGGAATACGGTCGAGAACGAACGCGTCTCCTTTGCCAATCTCCTGGCTGGCGTCTGTCAGAACGATGACCACGTCGACATCCTCAGTCGCCCGGTTGGCAGTTTCGTTGAGACGTTTTCCCAGAAGAGACCTTGGCTTGTGTATGCCTGGGGTATCGACGAACACGATCTGGCCCCGCTTTTCCGTCAGGATCCCGCGCACCTGCGTCCGGGTAGTGCTCGGCTTGTCAGAGACAATGGAGACCTTCTGTCCAATTATGGCGTTGAGAAGCGTCGACTTTCCCACGTTGGGACGCCCAATTATGGTTACAAAGCCTGACTTGAAACTACTCATCGGAACCACTGAGCGTCCGTGACTCGCTCTTGAACAGTCTTACCCGGCCGATTCGCCGTCTCGTGACTTTTTCGGCTCTCAGGCGATAATTACCGACCTCCACCTGCTCGCCCTCCGCGGGAAGATGACCCAAAAGGGAGAGAAACAGACCGCCCAGCGTATCCCACTCGCCCTCTGGAAGTTCCAGATCGAGCTCTTCGTTGAGTTCATCCAAGCTCTTTGACGCCACAATCAGGTACTCCTGATCAGAGATCTTTTCGACATCGACGATATCTTTGTCAAACTCGTCCGAGATATCCCCGACCAGCTCCTCGATCAAATCCTCCAAGGTGACCATCCCAGAGGTGCCGCCGTACTCGTCGAAAACAATTGCAAGCTGATACTTTCCCGCCTGCATTTCGCGCAGCAGATCTGAAACCGGCTTGGTCTCGGGAACGTAGTGAGCGAGACGAACAAGGCCAGCCACCTCCTGGTTCGACCTTCCTTCCCTCTCGGCACGCATCAGATCCTTGGCCAGAACGACTCCTATGACGTCGTCGATGGTCTCTTTGTATACCGGAATTCGCGAAAATCCCGCGTCGAGAGCGACCTGGAGAACTTCAGAAACCCTAGCAGACTCGTCGACCACCACCATGTCGGTTCTCGGGACCATAACCTCGCGGGCGACTGTGTCGCCAAAGGAGATGATGGAGTGGATGAGCTCCCGCTCTTCGGTCTCGATCACTTCTTCCTCTAGAGCGGCATCCGCCATTGCAAGAAGCTCTTGCTCACTCACCGTTCCCAGAAGTGGAACCGACTTCCCTCTCACAACCATGTTCGTCAACCCCAAGATCCCCTTCGAAAGAAGCCTGACCAAAGGGAACCGGACTATGGCCTGCACAAGGGGAACCGAGAATAGCGCGGCCCTCTCGGGGTTCCTGACAGCCCAGTTCTTAGGGATCGCCTCGGCCAACAAGAATATAACCACGACCTCAAAGGCTGTGCTGATCGCGAGCCCAACGGCGCCGAAAAGGTGCCCAACCATCGCACCGACAAGAGTCGCGGCAACGAGCTGAGAAAAGACAGCAACCAAAAGGACCGGGTTGAGAAAACCGCTCTGGTTTTCCAGAAGCTTCAACAGCAGAGAGGCGCGTTTGGCCTTGATCTCTGTCAGAGCCATCGCCTTCACCTTTGTTATTCGGGTCAACGAAGTTTCGGCAATTGCAAGAAGGCTGGCGAGTGCAACCAAAAGGACGACGGCGATTATCGTGAGAGTGTCGTACCCCGTCCAGTGATATGACGCCACGATCGCGGTAACTGCACCGAGATGATCGAAGGTCTGTTTAGGTATCTCATCCATATGGTCTAGACAGCCCCTGGGAGCGAACCCTTTCTGTAATGGAGCTCGAGCAACTCCTGCTCCCGCTCCTCCATGATTTCGGCCTCATCGTCGAGTTCGTGATCCATGCCAAAGAGGTGCAATATCCCATG
>JAJYVK010000004.1:11098-15836 GCA_021792075.1 Actinomycetes bacterium
ACTATGAGCAAGGCTATCTCGTCTTCAAGACCGCCGTCATGAGAATTGATCCCCCTGTGCTCCGCTGCGTTCTCGCTTGCGACCTCAGGGCAGATGACAACATCACCGAGCAAAAACGGCACGGAGTAGGAATCCTGGGTGGAGGAGCGCTGATTGGCCGAACTCGACTCCGGCGAGCGGCCCGAAGTATACGGCTCGGTCTCGATCGGGAACGAAAGGACATCGGTTGGACCGCTCTTGCCCATGAACTTCTCGTTGAGCCCTGTGATTGCGCTCTTGTCGACAAAGATCAATGAGAACTCCGCATCGCCCGACACTTTCTGAGACTTAAGTACATTGAGCGAAAACCGCATCCAGCGATCCTCATCAATTGGGAAGGCACTCTGCTCGTTTGCTATGAAAACTTCAACGCCCAATGAAATCTCCCGAGAACCCTAATATCAACGGAGGTCAAATACTCCTTAGGCAATAGTGCCAACCCTTGCCCTCTGCTCGACATGGAGGGCGGCGCTTTCGTAGGCCGCTACTATCTCGGAAACTATCTTGTGACGAACCACGTCCCTCTTTCCGAGCCTCACGAACGCCATGTCCTCGATTCCCGAAAGGATCTCCTCAATGCCGACCAGGCCAGACCGTCCGCCAGGAAGGTCTATCTGAGTGACATCTCCGGTGATCACCGCCTTGGAACCAAAGCCGATCCTTGTCAGAAACATCTTCATCTGTTCCGGGGTAGTGTTCTGAGCCTCATCTAGAATTATGAAGGAGTTGTTGAGGGTTCGTCCACGCATGAACGCCAACGGAGCCACCTCGATGGTGCCCCGCTCCATGAGCCGGAGAATAGCTTCCGAATCCATCATGTCGTAGAGAGCGTCATAAAGCGGCCTGAGATATGGGTCCACCTTAGCCATGAGGTCACCCGGCAGAAAGCCAAGACGCTCACCCGCCTCAACTGCAGGCCTCGTAAGAATGATCCTGTTCACCTGCTTTGCCTGAAGCGCTTGAACGGCGAGCGCAACCGCAAGGTACGACTTTCCTGTCCCCGCAGGCCCGATGCCGAAGGTGATGATGTTGCGCAAAATGGCATCGCTGTAGTGCTTCTGACCAGCGGTCTTGGGCCTTACGGTCTTTCCCTTTCCTGACCGCAGGATCTCGGTGGTGAGAACCTCAGAGGGCTTTTCGTCGGAACGGACCATATCGATTGTCCTGGAAAGGTTCACCGGATCCAACTTCTGGCCCCGTTGAATCAGAGTCACCAGCTCTTCAAAGAGCTGAGCGACACGCTCAGACTCGTTTCCAGAAACCGTGATCTCATTTCCCCTTACCCGAATGTCAGTACCCGGAAATTCGGATTCCACCAACCTAAGAAGCTCGTCTTGGTAACCCAATAGTCCCACCATCAACGAGTTATTTGGAACAGATATCTGCACCTGCGATGTTGTCAAACGGTGATGCCTTTCAAAATAAACTCATAACCAATGCTGTTGACTATAAGCCTTAGAATACTCCCTAATGGACAAAGTGTCCTTATTAATTCTACTTGCCCCGAGCATTCACCCTCATTAGCAACAAAGTGCGCAGTTTTCCCAGGCAACTGAACTCACGCTTGCAGCTGCACCAAAAAATCTATTCAAAGCTCCGATTGGCCTTGCAATCAGATCCTGTTGCGTATAATTTCTTCTTTGCCCGATCCCTGAGAATGCAGTTGAATAGAAATCTCTTTAGGACAGGCATTGATATCGTTCATCAACCGCGCTAGAGGCCGAGTTCTCTCAGGCGCCTACAGGAAGCGACACCTCAAAACCGTAGCTGGATACTCACTTTTGGCTCTGTCAATCATGACTTCGCTCTCAACCGTCGTGGTGTCTCTGGGCCGGCCCCGGATAACCGCGTTCCAGACGGCTGCTCCAGTTGCCGCTGGAGCGCACATTTCTCATTCGCAGATTCGACAGGTGACACTTAGCACCTCAGATAGGGGGATCTCGAGCCAGTTCGCCAGCCAGGTAGACCTCGCCCACATGGTCACGAAGCAGCCGCTAGCCGACGGAGAGCTGATCGAAGTATCAGACCTTAGAAACCCTGGCACAGATACCAGCTCTGCCGATGAGATGACGGTTCCTTTTGCTGAGTCAAAGGCGCCGATCGACCAGATACTCCCAGGCGACTACATACAGCTGATCGCAACCATCGGGACAGGCTCCTCAGCAACCTCCAGGGTCGTTGCCAGAGCTGTCAAAGTAATCGCAGTGAACAAAACAGGTTCCGCCTTTGGACAGGCCGGTCAGAGCGGTGCAGATCTCCTGCTCTCTGTCGACAACCCGACCGAGGTGGTCGCCATCGCTCAGGCGGAGACCGCAGGATCGCTGGTAGGAGTCAAGGTGAGCGGAACCAGTGCTGCCATATTTCAGGGGGTATTCTCCCTTGGCAGCCAACCTGCACAGCCAAATGCGAAAATTGCGGTGCCGCCCCCGTTTCCTGCGCCAGCATCTCTCGGTCGAAGCCTTCGGGCCGCTGGATGATCAGATGAGGCCGTAACGCTCCTCCTCATCGACCTCTATGACCTCTCTTTGGACTAAATAGGCAAGCGACGCCCTCGTCGATTGCTTGGCCGGGATGAAAAGGGTCTCCGGAAGCTCCGGGCCATAGATCTTGCGCGTCAGGTCATCCACATGCATCGGCTGCTCTTGGTCGAGAATTGAAACGATCTGAGAAAGGCGGTGATGGCGATGGGTGATGTAGTAGTCGATCACGCCGTCACAGAGCTCCTCGGAGATCTCAGGACCATGCCCGGGCAGGATCGTCTGACTCCCAAGCTTTCTGACCTTGATCAACGAGGAGAGATACTTCTCGAGGTCTCCGTCTGGATACGCAATCACGGTGGTCGAGCGGCCCAACATGTGGTCTCCTGCCAACAGGTGTCCGCTATCTGTTTGAAACGCCAGGTGGTCATGCACATGGCCTGGTGTTGCCACTACCCTGATCTTCTTCATTCCAAGCTCGAAGTGATCGTCGTCTTGAAGGACCCTTCCTACGCCAAAGACGAGGCGCGGAAGGAAAGCACTTACACCAACGCCCATCTCTTGCGACCACAGCCTTGCCGTCTCGCTATGGTCGAGGTGGTGATGGGTAAGAAAGATCCCCACTGCCTCGACATCTGCCCGGTCAAGAACCGATTTCACATTCTCAAAGTGGGCCTTTGAAACGGGACCGGGATCCACGATTAGAGCGGTTCCGCCTGCACGGTCCATTAGAAGGTAGGTGTTCGTCCCGTCCAGGGTGTTGGGTGACGGGTTCGGTGCAATGACTCTCACCAGTTCATCAGTGATGTAAGTTATGGTGTCCAGCGTCCCAAGTGGAGGAAGTCCAACCTCTATCCTCGGGTCCTGGGGCTCGTTGTCAGTCATAGCCGCCCCTTGAAATTCTCTCTAACGAGATCGTATACCTTTTGAGACCCTCCACTCCCTTGCAGAGGAAGCTTCCCTAAATCAAGGGTAACATTTCTGATCCTTCCAAGGCGTGACGCCAAATCTGGCCGCCGTGCCTGGCATGCCCTGTTTTATCGGCCCCATGCGTTTAAGTGGATTACGTGTTCTGGTCCGTGTGAGAAATAAGCGCGTATGGGCCAGCTGACTCCAGGGGCAATCTGCCACTTATTTTCCGACTGATACCAAAAAGATTGCGCAATTCAATTTGCAATCACGAATCGCCACAACCAGATCTGATGCAAGCGACAGTATTTTTCCCTGGCTTGAAAAGATTCTTGCAATTGTCAAATAAAACCACACGGCAGATTTAACAAATGGACTGTACATTTTGAACCAGAATCATCAGACAAGTATGATCAGATGTTTAGGGTTTGCCTGGGAACACAGACACTTGCAAAGCATTTCGCGTAAGGTACGTGAAAGAACCACCAAGAAAGGGCGGTTTGAGAATGAGACGCAAGACTTTCGATACTCTTGTAAGCCTTACTGGAATGCTCTTGGTCGTGGTATTGATCGTGGCTGGCGCCCTACTTACCTGGGGTCACAACTACGTCAATGATCAGGTACATAGCCAGCTAGCTGAGCAGCAGATCTACTTCCCAGCCAAGTCTGCATTTGCTCACCCGAAGGCTGGCACGGAGATCACTCCGAGCATGATACCCTCGGTATCGCAGTACGCCGGCCAGCAACTGCTAACCGGACAGCAGGCAGAGGTCTATGCGAACGACTTCATAGCTGTGCACCTTTCTGAGATGCCTTACCACGGCGTGTACTCTCAGATAAGCACTGCAGCCAGGGCAGCAAAGCCGGGTACTTCCGAAGCTACAAGCCTGGCCGCTCTTGAGACGACCTCGTTCCAGGGAACAACGCTGCGCGGAATGTTGCTGAATGCATACGCTTTTGGAACCGTCGCCGGGATAATGGGTTGGGCGGCATTGGCAGCCTTCATAGCCGCAGGACTGCTGCTGATACTTTCGATACTCGGTCTCTACCACGCTCGCCGGGCTGATCCGACTGAAGAGGTTCTTTAACAGATAAATATATCTAAAGATCACATTCTCACTTACTCCGTGAAATCCGGCAAGGAGTTAAGGAGTATGGGCATGTCGTTGCCGCCGATCAATGTCTTTACCGTGGCGATAACGTCCTCTTCGTTGCTGTTGAGTACGACATCGGAACCAAGATCCTTGGCTATTGCCAGCCTTGTATCATCAATGTCTATCGCCACTACGGTGAACTGGCCCAAACCGGCAACG
>JAJYVK010000484.1 GCA_021792075.1 Actinomycetes bacterium
CACCTCTGCTTTGGTGAAAAAGGACCGCCCGGGTGTCGTTCTTACCGTTGTGGTTCGTCCCGGCGATGTGGTACGTCTCTCCACGGAGATATTTTCGCTAACTGGGACCCTGGGAATCAGATCCGTTGCCAAACAGCGCTACGTCTTGGACAGGGAGTTTTTCGAGATCACCCTTCTCGGCGAGAAGGTCTCGGTGAAAGCGGGGCCCTATCGGGCCAAGGTCGAGTTTGGTCAGCTGGCAAGCCTATCCGAGAGGTACGCGATCCCAATTTTGCAGCTCGAGGCTATGGCTCAGGCTGAAATTGAAAAAATAATGGGCGCCGGTTAGCTAGATTGGGCAGAGGCAGCTAACGAGCAGATCTCAGAAGATGGGTGGTGGCAGTGCAGTTCAGACAGCTTGGCAAAAGTGGCTTGACGGTTTCCGTGGTCGGCCTTGGGTGCAACAACTTCGGCACCCGCTGCGACCCTGAGCAGAGCGAGAGGGTGATCAATGCCGCGATCGACAACGGGATCACCTTCTTCGACACCGCAGACATCTACGGAGGCCGCGGAGGCTCGGAAACGATTCTCGGCGAGGTTCTCAAGCACAGGCGGGATCAGGTCATCCTTGCTTCAAAATTCGGCATGGATATGGGCACCCCTTATAAGGCCAGAGGCTCGCGGAAGTACGTCAGGAATGCCATTGAGGCCTCGCTAAAGAGGCTTCAAACTGACTACCTCGATCTTTACCAGTTTCACCAGCCCGATCCTCTCACCCCGATCGAAGAGACCCTTGCCGCTCTAGATGAGCTGGTAAAAGAAGGAAAGGTGCGTTATATCGGCTGCTCCAACTTCGCCGGGTGGCAGATAGCGGAGGCGGAGATGCTGGCGCGGGCAGCGGGCTCTGAGCGATTCATCTCGGCACAGAACCACTACTCTCTCATCGAGCATGCAGTTGAAAAAGAGATCATTCCGGCCTGTGTGGAGTTCGGAGTTGGCATGCTGCCCTTCTACCCTCTGGCATCCGGCCTTCTCACTGGGAAGTTCCGCAGAGGCGAGGAGCCGCCCGCCGGAACACGGTTAGCCGGGCGGCGTGAAGAGTTGGAGAAGGCGGACTGGTACGTCGTGGAGGCTCTCTCCGATCTGGCAACATCGATTGGCTGCTCTCTATTGGACCTTGCCATCTCAGCCCTGGCGTCAAAGCCAGCGGTCTGTTCGGTGATTGCCGGTGCCACGCGGCCGGAGCAGGTGGAGGCGAACGTCCGAGCAATAGAGCTGCAATTGAGCACCGATGACCTTCAAAGGGTGAGAGAGATCACCGGATCGATCAATTGACAAGGGTTCGACCCAGATTCAGCTCGGGTTCATAGACGCGGTCCCACCGTCAGAGCGAAGATTTTCCATCATTTTGCCAATTGTTCATTTGTGCTTCATTTGGCTGTAATAAACATGGATTAGAAATATAGGCATGGCTGTCTACATGCGAGGTTCCCGTATCTTTGGTGCCAAGTCCGCTGAGGGTGTCGGTTTTGCTATCGATAACCGCGGAGCGCTCGCCACGGCCAAGAGGTTTTCCCCAGCGAGTGCCGCTGCGGCAGCTGCAACGGCTGACCCGGCCTTGTTCGCACTCGGCCCATGCAATGCCGCCGAACCCCCTTCGGAGCTGCGCCGCTAGCCCACGGCGCAGCAGGCATTGCTACCGGCTTGTACCTGGAAAAGCTTCGAGGTGCCACTTTTTTCGATCTCTCACGGTCTGTGTCACTCTAAAGCGATCTCCGACCGCGGCTACAAAGCAATGGACCTTGGAGCTTATTTCTGGTTTAATTGCTGGTAGTGAATTCAATAGGGAATCGATTAGCGAGAACGACACATAGCACAGGGTAGATCAAGGTCGCGTATCCTCGGCCGCGGATTAGCGCTGGGAGATCCCTCCCAGAGAAGCGGGGAGAACTATGTGGCGGATTCGCAGGGCGGGAGAGCCTAGGAAGAGCTTTTCAACTCTTGCCCTGATTGTCGCATCGCTCGTCTTCATTGCCGCCGGATTCGTGGCCAAGGCTGCTGTCGGTTTCGATGGTGTCCCTGAGCTTCCTGCCCCGCGCACAACCCTACCTCTTCCGGCGCCAGTTCCACTTACGACCGCGCCGGTGCCTCAGCCTCGGGTATCTTTGGAGCTCATCTCTGCTTTCCCCCAGTCAGGCGCTACAGATGTCGCACCGGATTCCACCTTGGAGTTCGGATTTTCTGTGCCCCTTTCTAACGCTTCCCCACTCCCGACGCTTTCTCCCCTGATCAGCGGAGCGTGGCATCAGCTGCGGCCGGGCGTTCTCACCTTTTCACCCGCTGTTTCATTTGTGCCCTACACCACCGAGGTGGTGACCGTGCCCGGAGGTCCAGAGGGTATCTTGGGAGCGCAAGGTCAGACTCTGCGAGCTAGTCAGAAAATCTCATTCACCATTGAAGCGGGCTCGGTCTCGAGGCTTCAGCAGCTCCTGGCCCAGCTTGGCTACCTGCCGCTCTATTTCGTTCCCCAGAGTTCGAGTGGTATTTCCCCGGTTCAAATGGCCATCGCTCAGCCTGGCTCATACAGCTGGCGCTGGTCGACGCTCCCTGCATCTTTGACTTCTCTTTGGACCCCGGGAGAGATGGACATTCTCACCAAGGGGGCGATCATGAGATTCGAGGATCAGACGGGACTTCCCACCGATGGCGTCGCCGGCCCCTTGGTCTGGTCCAGGC
>JAJYVK010000485.1 GCA_021792075.1 Actinomycetes bacterium
CTCCATCACCGGAAATCGCTCGATAGGACCTAAATTGACTGAACTCATCATTGACGGCGACATCATAGAAGACCCTAGTCCAGCAGACGAGGACGACCACACGGGCTGACTCTGGTTATTAACCAGGTCGACTTGAATATGGTCCATGGCGGCCAGTGGATAAAAGTTCCCAAGAGCTGCGGAGTCCCAGCCACCGTGTTGGCGATAAGAAGCAGATAACGCAGTCACAAACTGGCGGGCTTGATTTTGTTGTTGAGCAGCGACATATTTGGAGAAGCGAGAGCCGAAAGCAAGGTGGACAACCACTGCTGTAAGAATTGCAGCGCCTAGTCCGACGACGGCAAAGCCAAAAATAAGACGAAAGGCAAACGATCTACGCATCTTGGGTGACACCAAGGCGGTAGCCCACGCCCAATACAGTATCTACGAAACGAGTCTCACGATGATCGTCACCGAGCTTGTGCCTCAAGTTTTTCACGTGAGCGTTGATAGTACGCTCATATCCGTCGTAATCGTAACCCTGGACCCGAGTGACAAGTTCGTAACGAGACCAGACCCGGCCGGGCCGAGTTGCTAGCGTCGTTAGAAGGTCGAATTCGCTACGGGTGAGCTTGACCAGTCGGCCGTTGACAGTCACCTCCCTGCGAGCATGATCGATGACCAGTGCACCTCCTGCGAATGAGGACAGCTCAGACTCTCTTCCTAGGACTCGACGCAGAACGGCCTCGACCCGAGCGACAAGTTCCCGGGGACTGAATGGCTTGGTCAAATAGTCATCGGCTCCCAGACTCAGCCCAGCTACACGCTCATTTTCCGATACCTTAGCGGTTAGCATTATGATAGGTACCTCAGTAACATCGCGCAAAGAACGAGCTACTTCCTCTCCTGTCATATCGGGCAGCATAAGGTCAAGTACTACTAAATCTGGCGTGAGGCGGTTCGCCGCCTCCAGGGCCTCCTGGCCGGTGCTTGCTTCGAATACGGTGTAGCCATGGTGTTCGAGGTAGGTGCGAACCACATCTCGAATCCTTGCTTCATCGTCCACTACCAAAATGCTGGCACTGCCCATGGTCAACCTCCGGGGATCGCCACCGATGCTTTGTATGAGAACGTGGCTTTCGCCAGAGGGTCTTTTACACAAACCTATTCTCCACCGGTTGCTTTTTCCAACTACTACATGGTATAGTAGTTGCTAGGCGACGACGGCTCGGGCGACCGCCGTGAAAGCTAGTCACCAGAGGAGGTTTTTAGATGTGTCTGAACCGTAAGGTACTAATCGGGTCCGGGGTAGTTGTGCTCGGCATTTTGGCGTTTGACCGATCACTCATTTGGCATGCATTACCCCTGATGCTGTTCGCCATCTGTCCGCTCTCAATGGTTCTCATGATGCGGGGTATGAGCAAGATGGGTGGAATGCAAGGGATGTCAGGAAACGGCCAGAGCTGCAGGATGTCGTCGAGTTCTCAAGACACAACAATTGGTATGGGCTCCATGGATATAGAACATGTGGGAGACGGCAACCTTAGCCAGGGCACCAAGGATGAATTAGCTCGCCTGCGCGCCGAGGTAGACCAACTACGTGCCGAAAGGTCCACAAGAACACAGGGCGAAGTCGGCACTCAATAGCAATGGGCTTGTGGCTCTATTGGAACGCACGCATCTGATGATGGATTGAAAACGCTCGCCACTTTGGATCATCGGTACGGTCATTTAAATAAATTGAATTAGCGCGAACAAATGGCTTTGATCTGATCTGGCCCGTCACCCCAGGATCCTTGCAACGAAATCTGTCATCAAGGCATCAAAGACCGATCCGTATCCCTCGTGCGAAATCGCTATGGATGCCCGTAGGAGTTGAACAACATTTAGTAACACTGCGATCTCTCTTAGCCTGATAGGCAGAAAACTAATCTGATAGACAACTAGACAAAAAGCGTAGGAAGACAAGTGATTTATTTAACCATTGCATCTTCGCTCATAGATGGTCTCAGAGAAGGTTTCTATATGTTTTGGGAGACTGGTTGGGCCCTTGTTCTGGGTTTTGGACTTTCCGGTGCTGTCCAGTCCTTCGTAACTCGAAAGGAAATGGAAAAAACACTAGGTGACCATAAACCAAAGACAATCGCTAAGGCCTCAGTCCTGGGCATGGCCTCCTCGTCTTGTTCCTATGCCGCCACCGCGATGGCAAAATCCCTGTTCTCTAAAGGGGCCGATTTCTTAGCGGCCATGTCCTTCATGTTCGCCTCAGCAAATTTGGTAGTGGAGTTGGGCATTGTAATTGTCGTCCTTTTGGGATGGCAGTTTTTTGCCGCCGAATTCATAGGTGGTCCAATCATGATTGCCTTGTTAGTTATGGCAGGTAGCGTCACAATTGCGCCTGCTTTGATTCAAAAGGCACGAAATGGGTTGCGGCGGTCAAACGAAGCTGACTTTGATCAAAGTAATGGAGCTTCGCAATCAATGGCGCAATTTGGGGATGCGCACAACCATGGTAATCATCCAATCCATGAACCAGCGAATAACGCAAATAAGCCACTTTACAGACTGCTAAAAGATCCAGCTCTGTGGGCCGATGCTGCCAGCTACGCCACAGCCGATTTGAAAATGTTACGCAAAGAGATACTGATAGGCTACCTGATTGCCGGATACCTTGCCACAATAGTCCCCACCTCAATCTGGAAAGTAGTCTTCATAAGTGGACACGGCACCCTAAC
>JAJYVK010000486.1 GCA_021792075.1 Actinomycetes bacterium
CAAAAAGTGGGGAGACACGAAGGAGTAGCCTTCAGAGCTGTCGACTCGCAGAGTGAGGATAATGGCTTCGAGTATGGAAGAGAATGAAGAAAGGCGCAGAACTGAGATAATGGCCAGATTGGCTACGGAGTATCCAGGGAGCGCGCAGCAGCTATGTGCACTGCGATTTCAGACGCCGTTTCAGTTGCTTGTCGCAACCGTGCTCTCGGCTCAGTGCACGGATGAGAGGGTCAATGCCACGACCCCCAAACTTTTCGAGATGTACGGGACCGCCGAAAAGATGAGTGAAGCATCGCAGGAAGATTTAGAGAGTCTTATCTACTCGACGGGCTTCTACAAGAACAAGGCGAAAAACCTTCTAGAAATGTCAAAGGTGCTCGTCACTCAGTACAGCGGCGAGGTTCCAGACACGATGGAGCAGTTATCGGCATTGCCCGGCGTCGGAAGGAAGACAGCGAATGTGGTTCTCTCGGTTGCATTCTCCAAACCAGGGCTTCCAGTTGATACACATGTCCAGCGTTTGGCGCTCCGTCTGGGTCTCACAAAGGAAAAGGACCCTGTGAAAATCGAGCACGATCTGATGTCATGGGTACCGCACGATGAGGCGGGTGGTCTTTCGCTCCGGTTGATACTTCATGGCAGGAAGGTGTGTGTGGCAAGAAATCCGAAGTGCGAGATCTGCGTATTAGAGGATCTTTGCCCCTCGTCTAAGCTTGCATCACCTTTACGATAGATCGAAGCGCGGAATTAAGAGATCGTTCCGCGTGGTAGAGATCTCTGGCATATCCGTCCAGCTTCTGCTTTGCGAGCGACTCTGCAATCTTGGTGATGCGAACCGTGATCTCTTCAATCGCAGTACTTAGAGATGAAAGTTCTGCCTCAAACTGATTCTTGGATTCAGTGGGATTCATTTCGATCTCCTTATCCGCTTTTGTGACTCTTTTGATTCTTTTGACTTATGTCAACTTAGCGCCTAAGCAAAGAAGTCAAGTGGGAACCATGCAGGAGTTGTGAGATCTCCGGCCTTGGCATGACGCAAATTCAGATTCTGAAGTTGTTAGCTCTCGCCAGCAGAGTTTTGAGAGGTGTATCATGCTGGTAGAGTCCCGCATTAATGGCGGGCTGCACCGCTTGGTTTGTCAAGCGCGGAATGCGGCGAACTTACCCCTTAGTGGGTCGACAGTGGAAGTGGCGTGAGAATGGACCAGAGTATTCGACTCGGGAGGATCGCTGGAATTCCAGTTGGGGTCAATTGGAGTGTTCTTGTCATCTTTCTCCTGGTCGTCTGGGAGCTTTCCGAACTGGTTCTTCCAACATATTACCCACACAGCAGCACTACTGCTTATTGGCTTGTGGGGTTCATAACCACGGTCCTCTTCTTTGGCTCTCTGCTGGCTCACGAAGCCTCTCATTCAGTAGTAGCCAAGCGAAATGGAGTAGGTGTTCGTCGGATCACACTGTGGCTTTTCGGAGGAGTGTCTGAGCTGGAGAGCGAAGCGTTGACCGCCGGAGCTGACTTCCGTATCGCGGTTGTGGGACCGCTGGCCAGCTTCGTGCTTGCGGGATTTTTTGGAGCAGTTAGGCTTTTGTTGCTCAAGGTTGATATAGGTGGCGTGCTGATTCCCGCAATGGGCTGGCTGGCGTGGATGAACCTGTTGCTAGGCGCGTTCAACCTGTTGCCAGGTGCGCCTCTAGACGGTGGCCGGGTTCTTCGAGCGTTTCTGTGGTATCGCAGCAACGACCGCCTTCATGCCGCCTCTATCGCTGCATACTCTGGTCAGGTATTGGGCTATATGCTGGTCGGCTTTGGGATAGTCGAGTTTCTTGCGGGGAGTCTTGGCGGCATTTGGCTGGTGTTCATGGGATGGTTCTTGCTATCTGCGGCCCGAGCTGAAGAGAGATCTACCGTGATGCGCTCCTCGCTTGCCGGAGTGCATGTTCGCGACATCATGACCTTGCATCCTGTCACCTTTCCGTCGACGATGACGGTTGGAGAGCTACTGAACATGGAGGAGCTTCAGGGCTACAGGTTCAACTCCTTTCCTCTGGTTGGGCCTGATGGCGAACTTGAGGGTCTTACGACCCTTGGTAGGATTCGTCGCCTGGCTCCCGAACTCCAATCAAAGACGAGGCTGAAAGACATCTCCTGTCCGTTGGACGAGGTTCCGGTCGGGGCAGCTGATGAACCGATTGCGGACCTTCTTCAGAGGATGGAGGCTTCGCCCGACGGCCGGGCCTTTGTGATGGATGCGAACGGCCGCCTAATTGGAATTATTTCACCAACCGATATCGCAAGGTATGTTCAGCTCTTAATGCTTCGGTCCCAGGGTTTGACCGCCAGGAGGAGATAGCGTTCCGCCAACATTTATTCATGTTGGCCGTTCCCGGCCTTGCACCTCTATTTTCGAGGACGTAAAGCAATGAGTTGATACCCTTGCAGGTCAAACTAAAATGAAGCAACTATGCTGAAAAAACTCGATCTCCGCCAGAGTTCCGGCGACTATCTCACTTCCCTTCCACGGCCGAAGGTGAGCCAGGATCTGCCAATAGATTCCGTCCGTGGAATAATCTCGAGGGTGCGTCGCGAGGGAGATTCGGCTCTGATTGAACTTACCGAGTTCTTTGACAAAGTGCGTCTAGAGGGCATTGAAGTCGAGCAGTCGGAGCTGGACGCAGCGTACAACAGGATTTCGCCAGCGCTCAAAAGTGCGCT
>JAJYVK010000487.1 GCA_021792075.1 Actinomycetes bacterium
TGTTCCATGGGCGACAACACGATTCATTATCGTGGCCACGTACGGATGATGGCTGCAATTCAACCATTTATTTCCGGGGCGATTTCTAAGACGGTCAACATGCCGGAAGACGCCACGGTGGAGGAGATCGAGCAGCTATTTATTGAGGCGTGGCGGCTCGGCGTTAAGGCGGTTGCCATCTACAGAGACAACTGTAAGGTCGCCCAGCCGTTGACGACGAAAGGCAGGGGGTCTGTCGGATCGGCGGCGGGGGTGAAGGACTCGAATACCGAGTTGACTCACAAGATTGCTGAGCTGGAGGAGGCGCTGCAATCGCAGACGGTTGTCGTCAAGCGGCCCGTAAGGGAGCGTCTGCCACGTAGGCGCAAGTCGTACACCTTTGCATTTCGGGTATCGGACTGCGAAGGCTATGTCACGGTGGGTGAGTACGAGGACGGTCGTCCGGGCGAGGTCTTCATGAAGGTCTCTAAGCAGGGATCAACCTTGGCGGGCATCATGGATGCCTTCTCTATTTCGGTGAGTCTTGGACTTCAGCATGGCGTCCCACTGTCCACCTATGTAAAAAAGTACACCAACATGAGATTCGAGCCAAGCGGGATTACGGACGATCCAGACGTTCGCTTTGCCGCATCTCTTGTCGATTACATATTCCGTCGCCTTGCTATCGACTATCTAAGTGTCGAAGAGAGAACGGAGCTCGGAATCTCAACCACCGAAGAGCGGACACAGCTCACCCTGTTTGGGGCCGACAATGTCGCAGCCGATTACACCCATATCGAGGCGCCCGCCCAGGGAGAGTCGCAGGCTAATGAGACGTTGTCGACTCCTGGTGCAAGCTCGAAAGATGCTCCATACTGTTATCAATGTGGAAATCAGATGCAGCGCTCAGGGTCCTGTTATGTATGCCCAGCATGCGGAACGACGAGTGGCTGTTCGTAAGTCCCGTATTTTTGCATGAAATGCTAGCAAAATTGCAAGGAGCTATTGCTGAGACTGCTCTTCTCGGGTTTCCGAAACCTCAGATATTCGTTTGATCTACATATGTACGGCTACTATTCGCACCTAGTTGAACGGTAGCCGTACGTTTGGCAAGTATGAGTAAAGAAGACCGAGGAGGTTTTGATTTATGTCGGTCCGCGCGATCTCAGCATAAATTTAAGCTTCACTGCCGCTGTCGGCCCTAACCAAGCGTCTTGCGTGTCAGCATCACGAGTGTATTGGGGGGCTGACTTACTTGATCGGCGCCTTGAATGCTTTCGAGGTCATTTGTGCTTGCATGAAGCGGAGATTTTGCCGTTGATCTGTTTTGGCGGATGGCAGTGGTGATTTTCCGCGGAGTCCTCAAGGTATAGATGCATATTCAGTCGCGGCGGCGAAGGCTTCGGCGCCGATGTCGCTTGCTGGGGTTTGCATGGGTCGACGGGCTGGCGCCGCTTGCGGAATCCGCGCCATCTTTCAGAGGGGCATTTTCGGTTGTATCCAGGCTGAGTCCCTGACTCTCGATAAAATCGAGCTGCGCCTCGCCTTCTAACAGCTTCTCGGGTTCTGCCTTGGCAATCGAGGAGTCAGAGACAACGTTGCTGACACGGTCAGCCATCTCTTCATCACGAGGCTCTTTTCCGCCCTGTCGCAAAGACTCGGGTAGGTTTCCGGGCGCGATTTCAGCCAGTGTGACAGGTCGCAGGTTCTCGTCCGACACGTTGCCAGGCTGATTGGCATTACCGCCTTCAAACTCGGGAAACGTCTTTGGAGCTGGTTCTGTTGGAGCGAAGGGTAGCGGGGTATCAATGATTCGTGCCCTAGTATTTTGGAGCCTGTTCAACAGCTCAGGGTCTCCAGTGGCAGCTATGAGCTCCTCGATCGTCGTGGCGGATTGGCCTAGAAGCTCGGAAATGCTTTCTCCGCTGATCTCACCCGTCGAGAGCCAGTCTGCTGCTTCCCGTAATTTAATCGACTGCTCCAGCACTTTTCGCAGCTCGTCCTGAATGGCAAGCTGGCTGGATTGCGAAGTGGGCTGCTCCATTCCCCGCTCTTTTGATGCAGAGAAGGCAGGAAAGAGTCCGTTGACATCAAGATTGAGCTGCGGAGGAGATTCCTTGAATTCGATGCCAGGGAACGCGAGTTTTTCGAACGAGACGGAGTGGTTCTCCTGTACAGCATCGTGGACGTAGCCGACCATCTCGAGAACGTTCTGCATTGTTGCCGCTGTGGCATGTGCATAGTGACGTCTGTCCTCCATGAAGCCGAGGATGTAGTAGATGAACAGAATGATGGCCGTCGCTATGAGAAAGATGATTCCCTGCTTGGATGAGAAGAAAAGAATTGGAAATCCGAGCAGCGGCACGGATCCGATGACTTTACCTGAGATTGCGGAAGGAGTTACAGAGAATGGGTCGTTAGCCGGATTCCCGTCGCCTTTAGTTATGAAGAGTTCGGTGTTGTTGCTTCTTGTGATCTTCACTATCCGACGAACGATCTCGCCGGGAAGCTGGTACTTCGACTCTTCTGGTCCTGTGAGCTTTATGGCAATTATCTCGCCGGGTTTGAGGACCCTTGCATCCACTCCCTGAATGATCGCTAAATCGCCCTGTTTTATGGTTGGGTTCATCGCCTGGCTGGCGATTGCCAAGGCCGGCGGATTCGTGCGAAGAGCGAGGGCACCAGCGAAATAGGCTGCAACGGAGATCAACGTGATTGCCGGCA
>JAJYVK010000488.1 GCA_021792075.1 Actinomycetes bacterium
GTCATAATAAGCTACCTCCGTGGGTTGGAATACGTCGGTTGCGCCTAAAAGACTTACGGATCGCTTTCAAACTGCTGATTAATCCGCGTCAATATTCAACTTGGGTTTTTCAGCACTATTCTTTCATTCATTGCCGACTAGACGCTACCGTTTAGTTATGACACGCGTTGAATCAATCATCCTGGTAAACACCGGGCACGGAAAGGGAAAGTCGTCAGCAGCCTTTGGAGTAATGTCACGCGGCTGGGCTCGCGGATGGAAGGTTGGAGTCGTCCAATTCATCAAGAGCGGAAAATGGAAGACCGGCGAGAGAAAGTTGGCTGATCATCTTGGGATCGAGTGGCACACCCTAGGAGACGGTTTCACATGGGAGTCTCCCGACTTGGAGGAGACTGCAGCAAAGGGGCGCCATGCCTTCGAAGTTGCAAAGCAGATGCTCCGTGACGGTGACTTCGATCTCCTAATCTTCGATGAGTTCACTTACGCCGTCAAATATGGCTGGATCTCCGTCGATGAAGCTATAGACGCGCTTCAACAGCGGCTGCCAAAGACAAACGTCATTATCACCGGTCGAGACTGCCCACCCGAGATCATCGACATTTCCGACACGGTGACCGAAATGCGCAAGATCAAGCATGCATACGACCAGGGGATCAAGGCAAAGAAGGGAATCGAGTACTGAAGAAAATGCCACTGGGTCACTTAGGTCCAAGATTCCTTGTTGCAGGAATCTCCTCGGGCGTGGGAAAAACGACCGTCACAACGGCCCTCCTCTCCGCATTCCATCACAAGGGGATGAGCGTAGCACCCGCCAAAGTCGGTCCCGACTTCATAGATCCCACTTACCATGAACTCGCCTGCGGAAAAAGGGGACGCACTCTTGACACCTTCCTGCTTGGCCAAGACGCAATCGCCCCTGCCCTTATGCAGCTGAGCAAAGATGCTGACCTTACCATTATTGAAGGAGTCATGGGTCTATTTGATGGAACCCTCATGCGCCGAGCCGAGCCAGATCACGACTTGGGCATCGATCCCAAGCTTCCAAGCGGCTCTACTGCAGAGGTGGCTGCACTCACCCAATCCCCTGTGATCCTGGTCCTTGACGCTAGCTCCACCTCGTCATCACTGGCTGCGGTGGCGGAGGGCTTCTCCAACTTCTCTCGGCAGATCACCGTTGCTGGACTAGTGATAAACAACTATGCGAGCCCGTCCCATCTGGAACTGATAAAGGCATCTCTAAAACACCTCGATCTGGAGATTGTGGGGGCTATACCACGAGGAGCGGTTCCACCGTGGCGAAGTCGACATCTGGGCCTGGTACCCGTGATCGAAGATCGACAGGCTTTAGAGCTTTCCATCAAAACTTTGACCGAGCGGGTCGCGTCGCTTTTAGACCTGGACAAGATTTTGGAGATAGCTAACTCGGCGCCTGTGGTCAGCATAACTTTGCCCAAGGAAGTACATTCCGCGCCAAAAACTAGGATCGCTGTTGCCAAAGGAAAAGCATTTAGCTTCGTCTACCCTGAGAACCTCATGGCTCTTGAGCAATCAGGGGCGGAGCTCGTTTATTTTGACCCTCTCACAGACGCCGAGCTTCCAAAAGGCACCAAAGGCCTCATTGCTGGAGGAGGATTTCCGGAAGTCTTTGCCGAAAGACTCTCCAAGAATTTGGCACTCAATAATGCGGTAAAACTGGCAATCACCGATGGGTTGCCGACATGGGCGGAGTGCGGTGGACTGATGTGGCTGGCAGACGCTGTTGACGCCGTTCCCATGGTAGGTGCGATACCGACCAAGATCACAATGACCAAGCGTCTCACTCTTGGTTACGTCAGAGCAAACACTCTTTATGACAACTGCCTGACAAGAAAAGAAGAGCCGGTCTATGGCCACGCGTTTCATTACTCTCAGAGCTATCCAGCTGGCCTGGACATCTCATTTCTTTCCCGGGAAGGCACAAACAAGCAAGGCTTTACATCTTCTTCTTTGTTCGCCAGTTACCTCCATATCCATCTTGGATCACAGCGCCAGCTTGCAGAGCGTTTTGTTTCCAAATGCAAATGATTGTCCAAGATGGGCAGGATGGCTGAATTAAACATGCCATGTCGAATCTCCCTGGTGCAGCAAGGAATCGGGGCGTTGGTCATCTAGGTTATTCAGAGACCGAGCGAAAAAGAAAACCTTCCAGGTTTCGATCCGTTCGAACAGCCCTGAACCCGGCAATCTTGCACAAAGTTGTTGGATGCCAAGCTGTAAGATTACGTGAAACGGGGGAAAAGGCGCCGGATGTCTTCAATGACAAACAACTCTGCTAGGGACTGGAGACTGAATCAAAACTTTCTCCGATTCTTCGTCTTTTGCACCGGCGCAGCTGTGATGGCGGTAGAGTTCAGTGCGCAAAGGCTCTTGGAGCCTTTCTTCGGCAACTCCGAAATCGTATGGGCAACCCTGATCGGAGTCATCCTTCTCGCACTCTCGACTGGCTACGCCATAGGCGGTCGCGCTGCTGACAGATGGCCAGTCCCGCAAGGCATCGCTCTGCTTAGCCTTGGAGCAGGGCTGTTTGTCGCGCTATTACCAATGCTTTCAAGCCCTCTACTCGTATCGGTAAGTGGCGGCCTATTGGACACGCCGGCCGGTTTGGTGATCGCATCCCTGCTGGGAACGACGGCTCTCTTCGTACCCCCAGTCGTCGCATTGG
>JAJYVK010000489.1 GCA_021792075.1 Actinomycetes bacterium
TTAGCTACCTCTGGTCGACGGGGATCCATCATTGTCATATGTTCATCGAGAGTGAAGGTTTTTCAGCACAGGACTGGAAAGCAGTTCACTCACCACGGAACGGATTCTCATTGATAAAGCCTTGCCAGCTTGCCTCTCATGATTTTCCAATCGTAGAATCTCTCATAAGCGCGACGGCCGTTTTCACCCATCTGTCGTGCTAAGGCAGGCTTTTCCCTGAGGAGGCTCAGCGCGCCGGCGAGTGATTCAGGGCTACAGTCTTCCACTACCAACCCGCAATTAAGCGTCCTAACCTTATACTCCATGGATGTACCCCGATTTACGACGACTGGCTTGCCAAGCATCATCGCTTCGAATAGCTTGTTCGGACTCGCCATCTTATTGTTAGGAACCGCAGGATCATTAAGGCAGAAGACCGCATCTGAGGCCGAAACAAGCGCGAGTGACTCCGATAACAAGAGTTTACCGATGTAGAAGACGTTTCCATACCTGCTGATCTTCGCAACCAGTTTATCCACGAACTGTTTCGGCCCGAAACCTGCGATGATCAATTCTGTTCCATCCGAACGGCCTATCGCCTCAGCCAGTTCGAGGATATAACGCCTGTCAATCAAATTTCCCGAATAGACCACCCTGAATTTCGGATACTCGGAAGTGACGCGGGGAAAAGGCGACACTAGCGGGCAGCCGAGCATATCGGAGGGTGAGTTATACACAATCTCTGCTCTACCTCTTACTGCGTTAGGCAGATAAGGAAGTCTGACTTCGTCAACCACGATGACAAAGTCAGCCAGCCGCATGAGCAGTTTCTCTGCAAAACGAATTGCTGGACGCAACAGATTGGGGACACCTCCGCCTTCTGCATAAAAATCAAAGATATCGTACGCGATTTTTTTTCGCTTAAGCTTGGCAGCCAAAAGCGCCGGCGGAAGTGTATCAAAGTCAACTGCATGAAGCGAATCAAAGTCCTCATTAAGCAGAGTTGCAAAAAGCACTAGCCAAAACCACAGCATCTTTGGCAGCAGTTTTATCCCAGAGCTATAACCTGCCCGTATTCGTAATCGCCTGATTTCACCAAAGGTTTTGGTCTCTCGCTCGGGAAGTCCATCTCCTCTGTTCCATGCAAGCACAGAAACATTGTGGCCCAATGAACAAAGTGAATCTGCAATCTTCTCGACTCGCACATCGGGAGAGACTTCACATGCTCTTGTAATAATGATCTTCTTTGCCAAAGCGAACATTCTTCCGGGACTATGATTCTCAGTCCTACTTTAACCGTTGTACGTAATCCCACCTTCGGGATGCTCACTCACGGACGCAGTGCGCTCATTTGGCGTTTCCCGGAAAATCTTCACAAAAACGGAAACAATAAGCACCGGCGGCAAGATAGTTCGTAAAAGGGGGGTAAGATGCCAGAAGATTGAGTACTTAAGGCACATAACGCATGTGGAATAACAAAACACATATACTGTCATTACTCGCCAGTTTTCGCCGCTTCTCGCAAACCAGCGCATCAGGGCTGCAAATAAGATACCGTTGACAAGTCCTTCAAAAGATAGAAATAATCCGCCTCCCCACAAGGCGCTCAAGGCGATTGGCCCAAGTGTTATTGGTGGGACGACAGCATCAGGATCATAATTATCTGCCCACCAATACATCGGCTGCCACTTCTTATCGTTTGCCAGCGGCACAATGGAAATAAAATCGTCAAAGAATAGTTGCCAAGGAACCGGTGGAAGCGTGCCCATCGAGCGCGCAGCGTACAGTTGAAATCCTGGAACAAAGACAGCCCCTAGCTCTCCGAAGTCAAGATCTGCACTCGCACTTTGTTCAGAAGAGCCGAAGTCTCCCAACCGAATTGTTGCAATTGCCGAAAAAACCAATAGGAGCGCCAGTGTTGCCACGATCGCTTTTTTGGAAGTGATTTGCTTAACACAATAGTGATAGAGGACTGCTGCGGCAATCAGGGTCATAAATGCCCCGATCCTGGCGCCGAATGAACCCAGAACCTCTTGAATGGTCCGCAGCAAAACAAACGACCAAATTAAGATACGGTACCGCTTGTAATCTCTAAAAAGAATCACCAGCAAGACATAAGTACCACCAGTCTTAAGGACAGTGCAAAGCGAAACGACGCGAAGTCCGATCCAGGAAAGGTGGCCGTATCTCGTGTAGTAATCGACGTATTCATGGACTGGAGCTGCAAGCCACCAAAGGGCGATAACGCTTGCTACTATACTGGTAAGTAGGAAGTAGATAATTGGCTTTTCAGCAGTACCCAGGCTATCGAATGATCTAAATACCGATGCGCGTTTGCCACGAAAGAGCAAATATCCAGACGCAACTGCGCCTATGAATAGAACCTGGCGCCATAGCTCAAGACCAAGCTCGCGCTGCTCAGGGAGGAGTATTTGCAGAATTGGGATCCCGACCCAAGAAGGAAGAGCGTTCTGAGTCAAGAACCCCAATGCCGGAAACAGCGTATACGCAACGGCGAACGCCAAATAAAGAAAGCCTATTTCACCTAGGATATTATCCTGTATCTGAAACCTGAGGCGCAAAGAAAAATATAGAAATACGCCTATCGTCGCAAAGGCTGGAAGCAAAATCGGAAGGTTATTAACGAAGAATGCTCGCTCGGAAAGGAACACAATAAGCGAAACTAAAATGAAAGCAAAAGTCCACTT
>JAJYVK010000490.1 GCA_021792075.1 Actinomycetes bacterium
CGGTCTGGGGGTTGGAATCGACTACGCGGTCTTCCTTACCACCAGATTCAGGCAACAGATAATCAACGGCGTTGACCCGGCGTCTGCAGCCGGATTGACGACAAAGTCTAGCGGAAAGGCGGTGCTTGTCGCAGCGTCGAGCGTCTCCGTAGCCCTGCTTGGCCTCTACGCATCGGGGATCGCCTTCATAGGGCAGCTTGGAGTCGCAGCGATCTTCTGCGTCGTAGTGGCCGCACTGGGAGCTATAACACTGGTGCCGGCTGGCCTCGGCCTGCTTGGGGAAAGGGTCGATAAGCTCAAAATCAGAAAGCCAGTGGCGGAGTCGAGCGGCGAGTCCGACGGTTGGAACAAATACGCTCAGACCGTTAGAAGGCACCCCTGGACCTTCTTGATCGGCGGGCTCCTGTTGATGGCAATTCTCGCAATTCCGCTTTTCTCCATCGACATTGGTCATGTATCTGACGGAGCAGATCCCATCAGCTTCACCGACAAGAGAGCGTACGACCTGATTTCAAACGGCTTCGGCAAGGGGGCGAACGGAACCTTCCAAATCGTCGTAGACTTGGCTGGTTCAAAGGTGCCGGCGGAGACGCTAGGGCACACCATGTACAAGGATCTTTCAGCCACCAATGATGTCGCTGAAGTCACTCAGCCCACACTGACACCAAATAAGAGGCTCATGATCGCAACCGTGGTTCCCAGCACCGGTCCGCAGAACAAAGAAACCGCCAGGCTCTTCGACACCTTGGTCAATACAACGATACCGACTGCGGTCTCAGGAACTGGAGCCAGGGCCTATGTCACTGGAGGGACAGCTGTGCAGATGCAGTTCGATCAGATACTTGCCTCGCGGCTTCCAATCATCATCATCGTCGTGGTACTGACAGCATTTCTTATTATCATGGCGAGTTTCAGAAGCTTGGTGATCGCAATAAAGGCCGCCATCTTGAACATGGTCAGCATCGGGGCGGCCTACGGCGTCATAGTGGCGGTCTTCCAGTGGGGATGGGGGCGAAGCCTGATAGGCGTAAGCGAAAACGTTCCAATAGAGTCCTATGTCCCGATGATGATGTTCGCCATAGTCTTTGGGCTTTCGATGGACTACGAGATATTCCTCCTCTCCAGGATGAAAGAAATTTGGGATGAGACGAGAGACTCTGGCCATGCCGTCGCGGCAGGGCTCGCGTCAACGGCCCGGGTCATCACCGCTGCAGCTTTGATCATGGTCAGCGTCTTTGCCGCTTTCGTCACCTCCAACCAGGTAGTCATCAAGATGCTTGCCATCGGCCTTGCCGCCAGCATACTGATAGATGCCACCATCGTTCGACTGCTGCTTGTTCCCTCCGCAATGAGCATCCTGGGGAGTGCAAGTTGGTATATGCCGCGCTGGCTGGACAGGATCATTCCCCACATCGACACGGAGGGCTCAGCCCTTCGCGCCGATGCAAGGGAGCCCACCCAGAACCAAATTCACCCGTTGCCCCCGGTCTCTTCGTGAGATAAGCCTGCCACTCGACCTCCACAAACTCTAATGACCCTTTGGCAACCAGTGTCGGAGTCGACTCTCATCTTTAGATTCCATGACCGACAAGTCCCGAACGCCGAAAGTCTCTTTTAGAGGTTCTGTTAGGATCACCTTCCCTGCACATCTCGGTGTGCAAATGCGACACAACCTGCCAGAGCCGCTATTACCCCTATCAAGATCATTATCGAATCGCTTGTGACATTTGGGCTGACCGCGGGAGCAGCGCTCATCTGGTGAAAAAGCGACGTGTCGAACAGCCACCGGTTCAGAGCACCGATGCCGCCGACGAACTCTATGAGTAAAGACCAGGCGAGGATGCCATATCCCGCCGCCGAAGTTGCCCTAGGCCATACGCCCATCGCGAGAACCGTGACCCCTAACACGAAAAAGGAAGGCGCTTCGATGTTGAGCCCTGCACCAAGAAGACTCAAGATGCTTACCTTCGTAGTCCCGGTGGCAACCCCGAACCAAGTGGAAATCCCTGAAAGAAGACCAAACAGTACAAGCACGCTGGCAGCTATCGCGATCCTACTGAAAAGCCATCGAGACCGGGTTATCGGCTGAGAAAGCAGCTGGTCAAGCCTACCGTCTGCCTCTTCCGCGCGTGTGGCGGTCATCTGCCCGATCGCCACGAATGTCAGCATCACTGCCAGCACAAGAAATGAGACGCCGAGGAACACCTCTATGCCGGTTCCGGACGCGCCAAGCCTTGAGTAGATGCTGTACATCGAAGATCTCGAAAGGGTCTCACCTGCCGCAAATGCCACGTATCCCAGCAAGAAACCGGTCACCAACACTGCAATTGCCCAGCTCACCAACACTGGCCTCACAAGGCGAATAGACAGTCCCACATGACCGTCGAGCAAGCCGAGGTGAGATTTCGCGTGAGTGCGATCTTGAAGGGTCGCTGCGCCAACATCGCGCCGTCCGGCCAAATAGACGCTCGCGGCTCCGGCGGCAAATGTGAACAAAAAGATAGGTATCAGAGGCACCGCACTAGATGCAGTGAGCGGCCTTAGCTCCTCGATCCAGCCAAGAGGCGACAGCCAGATGAGCCAGTGGACCCCAGTGCCCGAGTCGGCAATCATTCGAAGCGCATAACTCATGCCCAAGACCCAGCCGCCGTATGCCGCGGCCTGGCGGCGAGTCGCGGCGATCTGG
>JAJYVK010000491.1 GCA_021792075.1 Actinomycetes bacterium
CGCCATCCCCACAGAACCATGACTCTGGAGAGCAATACCGGAGCGGTCGCCGAACCCGCCCCAATAGCAGCGAGCACGAACCCGTTGGCAAACCCCAACCCTGAAGACGGGACCCATTGGGAAACTCCTTGCGCCGCAGCGGGAAAGGTTGGAGCTTCTCCGACTCCCAGAACAAAACGCAGAACCAGCAGAATGGTCAGCGCACTAATTGATGCACTGCCAAGGATCCCGAGGCCCAGCGCCGCCATGCAACCGGTGACAACCACCCAGCAAAACGCCGACCAGCCCAGCACCTTGCGCGCGCCCCATCGGTCGGCAACCAAGCCCGCTGGCACTTGAAATAGAGCGTATCCGAGCACAAAGGCACTAAAGAGCGCCCCCATCTCGATTTGGGACAATCCCAAATCCCGCATCATCAGCGCCCCGACGACCGAGATATTTGTGCGGCAAAGATAACTTGCCGAAGCGGTCAAAAATAGCAACGCCACCAACGGCCAGGGACAAAGCTTCATAAGCAGGATTCCTCCCACAGATCAAGCACCCGGAAACTCACCCTGAGGTTGGTAGAGAAAAAGGGGACCGCTTAAAACAACCGGAAATTAACATTGTGATTGGTACAGAAAAATGGGACAGGTCATTGGAACCCTGATTCACAATGTTCTGCCCGATTTGTCCAGGCCGTATTTTTACAGCTACTAATCGGCCACGACCGGTAGAACAATGTGAGAGGGATACCGAATGTTATGGTATATGGTTTGTTTAGCCTTTTGTGTTTCAGCATCCTCCCCGAATTTGTGACCCGTATTCGGGTTGCGATCGTATTCGGGAAAATCGCTGCTAGAAATTTCCACTCGGATCCTGTGCTCCTTCATGAAGACATGGCTCAATGATGTGACGTCGATGGTGTACTCGTAGATTTCTCCTGGAGAGATCAGAACCTGTCTTTCGAAAGACTCCCGATAACGTGCCCGAATGATTCCCTTCACTAGCAGTTGCGCGGAGCCATCAGGATAAACGTCTATTACCTTCGCCGTGAAGTCCGTATCACGTGCTGTTGAAGCCGCGTAAAGTTTGGTAAAAATTCTCCCCCTAACCTCCACCTCTCTTTCCAAAGCCTCGCTGGTATATACGAGAATGTCGCTTCGACACTCTATTGAGCGTCGATCGCGAGGACCATCTACATCCGGAGCCAAGTAATCTTGCCACGGTTCAACATCTCCATAGGTTGGAACGGGATGTTCTGGATCATAGATAAAGCTGTCCGTCTGCTCCCCTCGTGGCAGATCGGTGCTCAATCTTCCTTGTCCGAACCTACTATTGGCCGGACCAGTGCTGTCGAAGTAAAACTTCACGTCGCGTGCGCGATGTGAAGGCCATTCCTTTTCGCTTCGCCATCTGTTTGCACCCATGACGAAAAGGTTAACTGGTGGCTCCTCCATCATTCCGTTGTCTATCCCTTTCAACCAGTAATCGAACCAGCGAAGGAAGATGGGATAACGATTCACAGCAGCTTCAGGGCCGAAATCCAGGTCGCCAACCTTGCGGCCAAACTCAAAATGTCGCCACGGGCCAACAATTAGTTGATGCTTGTGACGAAGTTCTTCGGGGCCGTAACGGACCATTTCCATGTAGTTGTTAATTGTGTCCTGCTGGACTTGGTCGAACCACCCCGTGATGTTAAGCGTGGGAACCTTTACCCGCGGGTACTTCCCGGGGGTCAGTTCTCCAACGGCGGCCCAGTCCGCGACGCTAAACCGCCAGTATTCATCGTGGTCAGGATGATCCATAAAGTCCTTCCAAACTTGAATTTTCTTTGAGAGGAAAGCTTCATCCGCGGTCCGCAGAGGCAGGTGGGAGTAAACCTTCTTCCAATCCAGAAAATCGGTCCGGATAGCATCACTGTTAGTTCTATTCCCACCCAGCATCGTCATAAATAGCAGACTATTCCCAAGCTGAAATGCTCCACCAGGAAAGACATTCCTGTAATGATCGCCAACGCTGTTTTCTGGAATAAGCGCCGCAAGGTATGGCGGGTCCAAGTATGCACCCAACCACTGGACCATCGCGAGATAGGATGGCCCGTGCATGCCTATCTTCCCTGTCGACCAGGGTTGTTTACCTAACCACGCGAGGGCATCATAGACATCCTGGCCCTCAAACCCGCCCTTGCGCCAATCTGTGTGCCAGTAAAGGTACGCCTTCCCCTCGGAACCGTATCTGCCCCGTGCGTCGATAGCGACAGATACATACCCTCGGGGCGCAAAATACTTTCCGTCATCAATTGCCCATGCAGACGTGCTGTCATAGGGTGTATACATAACGACCACCGGAAACTTGCCAGGGGCGTTCGGTCTCCAGATGTTCGCGTTAAGTTTCACGCCATCCCGCATGGGGATTTTCACATCGAATTCAAACTTCACATCGAATTGTGGCTGTGAGAGCTTGTCAGCCCAATAACCATTAGTACCAACAAACCAAGGCGTACCTTCCGACGACACGGTATGCCCGCTCTTCGCCGCAATTCGTGTCGGCAAGCTAGTACCTCCCGCCACGGCAAGTCCCCCTTTTATGCTATTTTCGAGAAATGTACGACGCGTCCACTTACTATTCATCACGAATCCTCCCACGAACGCACAGTGCTCTTGACGTCGCTGTGTACGCTCCGATGATTTTTGTTCCGAGCC
>JAJYVK010000492.1 GCA_021792075.1 Actinomycetes bacterium
CCTATCTTGGCCATATCTGCCGACACTGCTGCCAACGGAGTAGTTCCCAGCGCAGCCATGGTGGCAATCACGGCAACGATCACTCCGGGAACAATGGCCAGCCCGATCCGCCGCCATGAAATATTAACTCCTGTACCTGCCCCATGGGAGTCTGACGCTACCTGCCCAGCCAGAGAAAAGCGGGTCCGATTAACTGCGGCACCAACCAGTGCGCCCAGGAGCACAGCCCAAAGCACATTCTGAGAGGTTGCAGCGATGATAAACGCTCCAAGCGCCACTAATGCGGCCGTGCGTTGCCGGGCATGTTGGGCGGCAAAGTCCACAGTTACCGAAAGAAGCACTCCAACCACTAAAGAGCCTAACCCTACAACGAGATTTCTGACCTCAGGGTGAGCCCCGTATGTAAAGTATGCCCAGGAGAGTGCAATCAAAAGCAGCAACGACGGGCTGACAAATCCAATCACAGCAGCGAGCGAACCGCGTATCCTTTTCATTCGGTATCCGATATAGGCAACAAGATCGACCATCATTGCACCGGGATAAAGTTGCACCAGGCCCAAGCCTTCATCGATGTCGTCCTTGGTCATCCAGCCCCGACGAACGGGCACGGACCGAATGCTCTGCATGATAGCCATGCCGTAAGCAGACACCCCAATAATCAAGAACACCCGAAATATCTCGGCGACTGATGGGATTTCCCTTTTGATTGGCAGATCAACCTTTACGCCCGAACGCAATTCGCCAACATTATTTGATGAACTGTTCGGCAGAACGGTTTCACTTTGCGCTGGCCCTCGTTGCAGGTCATTTTGGTCTACAGGCGCCCCCTCTTTATCGGGGGTAGAAGATCTTTGTTCAGGCTCGACTCGATCGTCTGACATGAATCAATTCCTGTCCCTTGCACGCAGTGGCCTTAGAAGCATCGTCAATGATTCCATTGGCCGAACTCTCTCGACTGAATAGGCCTGCTGTTGGCAAGGCTAGCAAAAATGCAGTTCACCAAGCAATGGACAAGTAGCCTCATCTGCTCTAATATTGGCCGTTCTTCGATCCCTTCAAGCCTATGGTGGCCTTGTCAATCCAAGTTCAGATTCAGCACGGGCGCCCGATGCCAATCAAATTGAGTCCCTGATCATTCTCCACCGCCACCATGGAAAGGATTAGTCAACAAATCGCCGGACCATTTCAGTTCGAACTTGCTTGGCCTGTCCTCCAACAAGAGGGAGCCTATACCAGGGCGTTGCTGCCATCATTTTTGTGAATTAGGACAGCCCTGCCGGCTCTAGCAGCGTTCCAGAGTTAGAAACCTCTCTCTAACTTTTCGGCATGACATCTCTCGGGGTGTTATCCTTCAGTTTGGCATTGTCTTGCCCCACTGGCAGGATTGGTGGGTGTGCCAATAGCCACGAGGTAGAACTTCATGCATAAGTGAGGTCAAGCAAACAGCCGTGCGCACAAAGGAAAACACTCAGGGCCACGTTGTCTGATTCGTGGAGATTGGATGCTCGCCTAAAAGGAGGTAACCCTCACCGTTTTGCATCACGACCATTGCAACGAAGTTATTCTGTGAGCTTTGCCCGCCTTCAGAGCCATAGAAATTCGCGTCGCCGAAACTGAACACTCCGCCGTCCGCTGCAACCAGCCAGTATCCCTTGCCGTCGGGGGTGGCGGCCATCCCAACGACGGGCTTGTTTAGCCTGGCACCGCCTTCAGAGCCATAGAAATTCGCGTCGCCGAAACTGAACACTCCGCCGTCCGCTGCAACCAGCCAGTATCCCTTGCCGTCGGGGGTGGCGGCCATCCCAACGAAGCTGGCGTTCGAAGTTGCCGGTGAACTTGGAGTCGAAGTAGCACCAAAGCCGTATATTGCACTTTGTTCGCCCACCCCGCCGACACTTGTGCTTTGAGCGCCGCAAATTGAAACGAAGCGGTATCCTTCGGCCCGCAGCTGGACAATTATTTCGGGAAGGGCAGCGACTGTCTCGGAACGATCGCCCCCGCCGTCGTGCAGGTCGACAACAGCTCCTGGGAAGGCCGCTGCTACAACATCATGGACTATTGCCTGGGTGCCCGGCTGGGACCAGTCGTGGGAGTCGACCGAGTAGCTCATTGTCGTGAGGCCTCTATCGGCGATCTGGTCTAGCACCAAAGTGTCAAAGGCATCGTAGGGGGGACGCACACAATCCGGTGTCTTTCCCGTTACCGATTTGATCTCGTTCTGTGTCTGGTCTATCTGGTTGGATAGGTCTGATACAGACAAGCCGATGAGATTAGCGTGCGTCCAGGTATGGTTTTCAACTGGATAGCCTGCCTGGGAAAGGAGTTGTGCATACTGCGGATACGCAACAACGTTGATTCCGATCTCGAAAAACGTTGCAGGCACGCCGTAGTGCTCGAGCACCGATAGGATCTGAGGAGTATACGGGCCTGGGCCGTCATCGAATGTCAGGGCCACCACCTTCATCCCCGCAGTTCCCGCTCCGCCTGGAGACTGATAGGTGTAGTATGCGGGCTGAGCACTTTCGGCTTGGTAACTCTGCAGGTTCTGCCTTACCGGCAGGTTAACCATCGTCAGGCTCACGGCGACTCCAAAGGCTCCCATTAGAGCTATCCAGACTCGTCGATGAACAGCCGCGATGTGCTTGCCCATAACTCCGATCCTAGCTACTCGCCTGTTTG
>JAJYVK010000493.1 GCA_021792075.1 Actinomycetes bacterium
GGATGCGGTGGAGGACTGACCGCCGAAGCTCTTTTTCCATCACATACTGCAGGCCAGAGTAACGGCTCGACTGCCGGCGGATCCGGCTCCTGTCCGGTGACCGCGGTTGCCAAGCGAGTCCTCCCCTCCGTAGTTACCATAAGCGCCACCGGACCAACTCCCACAGGAGGCGGGCAAGCAGCTGGCGACATCGGATCTGGTGAGATCATCCGCTCTGGCGGATATATCGTGACCAATAACCACGTGGTCTCCATCGCCGCCAGTGGCGGTTCAGTGGAGATCCTCTACAGGGACGGCTCCACCGCTCCAGCGGAGATCGTAGGGCGTGATCCCCTGACCGACCTTGCGGTCATAAAGGTCAGTTCAAGCCACTCCCTTCCCCCCGTCGCGCTGGGCTCCTCGGCGTCTGTCGAGATCGGAGAACCGGTAGTAGCCCTTGGCGCGCCTCTGGGACTTTCCAGCACCGTAACCAGCGGGATCATCAGCGCTCTCGATCGCACAGTAAGCGTGCCCGGCGAAAACGGGCGGTCTGCTCTGCTCATCAACGCCTTGCAAACGGACGCTGCCATCAATCCTGGCAACAGTGGAGGCGCCCTTGTTAACTGCAGCGGACAGTTGATAGGCATACCGTCAGCCGGAGCGACGGTTCCTAACGAATCCGGCCAATCGAGCGGAGGAAGCATCGGCCTCGGCTTTGCCATTCCGATCGACGTCGTTCAGCCGATCGTCAACCAGATCATAGAGACCGGCAGAGCCGAGCACTCCTACATCGGACTGACCGCTGAACCCGCTTCGCCTGACTCCTCCCCGCTCGGCACCGCTTCGGGACTTTTGATCACCTCGGTTGACCCGAACGGTCCGGCAAGCCAGGCTGGACTTACAGAGGGAGACATTCTGACCTCGATCGGGGGCAAAGCCGCCACCTCCACCGACCAACTGATGGAGATCACCCTGACCAATAAGCCCGGGACAAAGATCACCGTTGGCTACAGTAGACAAGGCCGACAAAACAGCACCGTAATCACACTCGCCGCCCAGCCCTGACCATGAAAGGGGCCACCGAAATCGTGACCCGGTAGTACACCAGCGCTAAAGAGCGGGCCATCTCGTGCAACAGAACTGGTGTTCTTCGAGTGCAAACCAGGGGCGAAAGATCAAACATCTCGAGCTTTCACTCCGCCGTAGAAGTTCTTCGGGCACCAGGTGGTCTTTGCGATTCCGAGCTGGTGCACAATCTCAACGTCAGTTGCCCTTCGTTTTGGAGCTTGTCTCTTTCGGACAGCTTTTTGATTACCTGATCGTGACTGTGTCTTTTCGACTTCATGGGCACTGACCTCCATTTATATCAAAGAGGCAAAACTCAAATGACATAAGAGGTGAATCAATTTTTTGACAGCCGGTCAGGGCCATAGAAGGTCACGTGGCAACGGTCAAAGAACTTGAATACCCTATCCACCGTGGAACGAGACACTACAATGTACAGACTACGTAATGTGAAGACCGTTATAAGCATCAAGGTAGATGTCGAAACTAAAGAGGCGGCGCAGGAAGTGGCGCGCAGTGCGGGACTGACCTTGAGCGCGCTTGTAAATTAATACCTTAAACAGATCATTGCTACGCGTCGCATAGAGCTGTATATTCCGGAACCCATATCCCCGCACCTAGAAGAGCTCATTTACGAAGTTGAACACGAACTTCATGCGGGAAAGCCAGTAGACCTTTCGACGATCTAGACGAGTTTCCACTGGATCTCAAACAATAGTTTTCCAGTGATCATCAAATATCTTCCAAAATTCAAGAGGCAATATAACAAGCTGCCCGAGGCTTTTCAACAGCAATTCGATGATCGATTGCGCCTTTTCGTCGTGGAGCCTACGGATCCTCGCTTTCGTGTTCATCCATTGCAAGGCAAATTTGCGGGATATTGGAGCATGAACGTAAACGGCGACATCCGTGCTCTATACCTAGTCGAAGCAGACACAATAATTATCTTTGCATTAATAGGTACCCGCCGTACCCACAGCGAATTGTAGGGTTGATGCTTAACTTTTGAGATCATTGTTTGGCTGTTATTGATGATCGCACCTTGGCCACCCATGCAGCCAAATCACCTAAGAAGCATATTGCCCGCCAGGTTGGGATAGCTCGCCTAGAAAGAGGACGTGACCAGCCCCCCAAAAAATTGATCCCTAACATGAAGATTGATATTTACCCAGCTTCCGCTATGGGGGTAAGAGCTACGGCGTAGCCCATTTTACGAAGCTGATCTATGGCACGGTTTCTGACCTTATCGGGGTTAAGTCTCGTGTAATAGTCACCGCCTAAATCGCAGTATGTGGTGCCAGTAGTGAGCATGTTCCAGATCGCAAGGAGCATTGCGTGCTCAAGAGCGACGATTGCTTTGATGGGTCCACGTCGTGATGCTATACGTCTGTATTTAGCCGACAGGTAGGTGTCATGGCTTTTAGCGGCAGACATCGCAGCTATACCAAGAGCGCCCTTGAGATAAGAGTTGGCTGGTCGGGTGTGGGTGGATTTGGCCCTGCCTGCACTCTCATTCGATCCAGGGCATGTTCCAGCCCAAGAGGCCAAATGCCCGGCGGTTGGGAATCGACTCATGTCGCCACCTGTCTCTGCGACAATCACGTCAGCAATGAATGTGGAGATTCCTGGG
>JAJYVK010000494.1 GCA_021792075.1 Actinomycetes bacterium
GGGAACAAGACTCGCTGGCGTGCGCTGGCATCCCGGGCATTTCACGAAGCTGTGTCCAATCCCATGGGGCAGGGCCCGGTTCATCTGAATCTGGCATTCAGGGAGCCGTTGATCGAGGAGGATCCGGCCGTATTGGACTACCGCGTAGGGAGGGAGCCTTGGTACAAGCTGCATCGCGATGGCGCTGCGAACCTATTTGAAGACCTTTCCAAGGCCGGGCGGGTCCTTGTTGTGGCTGGCGAATCAGATAGGAGTGTTGGCGCGCAGGAGTCGGCGAAGTGCTGCAAGCTGGGGTGGCCTATAATAGCCGGTCCCACCTCAGGATTTCGCTATTCATCAGGCTGCTCACTTGGCAGCTTCGAGGCATTTCTTCGTTCTGAGAAGATAAGGGATATAGTTCAGCCCGATGTGTTGCTGCTTCTTGGTGGTGATCTGGCCTCGCGAACCGTCAACCGCTTCATCTCTCAAGCAGGGAAGAACGGGGCTCGAATAGTCAGAGTGTCGCCAAGCTGGTATTGGCGGGACTCTCAGAATGTCGTGACCGACTTCTACTTCGGGTCTTTGAAATCGTTTTTTGCCTCTTTCCCCGAGGTCAGGAGCCGATCGGAGTACCTCGAACTTCTCACCGCCATTGATGGTGCAGCTCATGACGGCATGGTGCAGGCGCTTGGGAAAGAGCTCAGCGACCCGCTTGTCTCAGCCGAGATATACGGCTTTGCACGTTCGTCCGATATGGTTTTTGTATCTTCTTCAATGCCGATAAGGGATTTGGAGTGGTTTGCACCTCTGACTCAAACGCCACCGTCCGTATATTCCAACAGGGGAGTGAACGGAATAGATGGAGTACTGTCAAGTTTCCACGGTGCCGCCAGAGTCCACCAGAGGGCTAAGCCTGGCGGGAGGTCCTACCTGTTGATTGGCGATCTCGCCTTTCGACATGACATAGGCGCCTTGGCAGACATTTCAAATAGCGGGCTCGACATGTTGATCTGTGTGACCGATAACTCTGGTGGGGGGATCTTTTCGTTCGTACCGAGGTCTGCGTCGTTGGCAAGAGATCAGTTCGAGCGCTTGTTTGCCGCTCCACAACCAGGGGATCTGGCCGCAATAGGCAGGGGCTTCGGGTTGTACACTCAAGTGGTCGACGAAATTTTGTCTCTCCACGGCGAGCTTAGAGAGTTTGACCGAAACGGAGGAGTCCGTTTGCTGATCATCCGATCCGACCGTTACGAGAATGTTGCTCTACATGAGAAGGCCTTCGAAGAAGGAAAGCGCCGGGCGGAACTTGCGATCGACAGGATGGAATTTTAGTATTCAAACTGCAGGAGATGGCGTGGGTCTATTCGAGGAGATGAAGAGCCGTGGGTTGATAGCCCAGGTGACCGATGTTGGTATCGCGGAGCTCTTGAACGAGTCTTCGATAACGGCATATATTGGTTTCGACCCGACGGCAGACTCGCTCCACGTCGGCCACCTTGTTCAGATCTTCAATCTAAAACGGCTCCAGCAGCATGGCCACAGGCCGATTGCAGTTGCGGGCGGTGCTACGGGGTTGATCGGCGACCCTTCGGGGAAATCCGAAGAGCGCAATTTGTTGGATGCCGATGTGCTCTCGCGGAATTTAGTGAAGATCGAGGCGCAGCTCTCGCGTTTTCTGGATTTCGAGAATGGCCCAAGTCCCGCGCTAATGCTGAACAACGCTGACTGGTTGGGCAAGATTTCACTCGTTGATTTCCTGAGAGACATTGGGAAGCACTTTAGCGTCAACCAGATGGTGGCCAAGGAGTCAGTCAAGTCACGCATTGCCACAAGGGAGCATGGAATCTCTTACACCGAATTTTCTTACATGTTGCTGCAGTCGTACGATTATCTTCATCTTTTCGACCACTACGACTGTGTTTTGCAGCTTGGCGCCTCCGATCAGTGGGGAAATATAACTGCGGGGATCGAGCTGATTCGAAGAATGCGTCAAAAGTCCGCTTACGGACTGACGACACCGCTGGTTCTCAAGGCTGACGGTACAAAGTTCGGCAAAAGTGAGTCCGGGACTGTGTGGATCGATCCGGAAAAGACCTCGCCCTACCAGTTCTACCAATTCTTCTTAAGGGCAGAGGACGAAGTTGTGGGCTCTTATCTGAGAGCTTTCACCTGGATCGAGGGGGACGAGCTGGCCGAATTGGATCTGGCGGTCGCCAATGAACCAAACAAACGGAGGGCTCAAAACGCCCTAGCAAGCCAAGTGACGGAGCTCGTTCATGGGCCGGAGGTGACCAGGAAGGTCAGGTTAGCAGCTCAAGCGCTTTTTTCAGAGGACATATTAGGGTTGGACCCGGAGGTAATCGAGATTGCGATAGCAGATGCTCCGACAATCTCGGTGAGTGCAGGCTCGCTGGCCCAAGGGGTAGGTCTTGTGGAGCTGTTCTGCGACGCTGGATTGACGAGGTCCAGATCAGAAGCTCGCAAAGTCATCGAGCAGGGAGGAGCGTACCTTAACAACGCGCGCGTACACGACGTGGACGCAGAAGTCACGTCAGAGGATGTTTTGGCCGGTGGGGTGCTGCTTTTACGGCGTGGAAAGAAAGACTACGTAGTTGTCCGTGCAGCGAGATAGCTCAGGCTTCACAGCGACGCGTTCAGGGGAAACACCTGATGGTTAGACTGATTGGTGGC
>JAJYVK010000495.1 GCA_021792075.1 Actinomycetes bacterium
GTGTCCTTGATGGCTTTTGCACGTGCAGCGCCGAAGTCTCTTATGGTCTGCTGGCGGGCGACAGAGGAGCCTGGAATGTAATGCGTACTCCCAAATGGACGTGGGCCGTAAGGAACTAGGCATCTGGCCAGCCACGACTGCGATTGATGATTGTACTATGTTGCCACCTACTTGGCCTTGAGGGTTTCGGGAGCTTTCGATCTGCTGGTGAGCCGCTTCGCCTTTCCAGCTTGATGCAAAACGATTCCCGAAGGGTAGATTCCCGCATTGAACGGTGGCCGATATGTCTGTGAATGGATGATCCTATGCCACCTGTGGGGTGATGGTGACTTCGTAACCTAGGGCCTTGATCCGTTCCGCTAGTTTCTTAGCTTGGGTGGCTTGATCATAGCGACGGTCGAAGTAGTCAGCTCCGGGGTCCTCGTACAGGGTGCCGTTGATGAGCAGATGCCATGCGGTATCTAACATCGAGTGAGCGACGGCAACGGCTGCTTTATTAGGCCCTCTTCGCTTTGCAATGCGCGCGTACTGAGCGGAGTAGTAAGTCCCCTTTGTGCGGGCAGCTGCTCTGGCTGATTCTATGAGAGCTCGTCTGAGCCATGGAGCGCCATTACGAGTTCCTGCCGGCCTCCGCTTGCCGGCTGACTCATAGCTTGCCGGCGCAACCCCAGCCCAGGCACACAGATGTCCAGAGGTAGGGAACTTGGACATGTCGCCTCCGGTTTCAGCGATGATCACCTGGGCTGAGGTCTCTGACACTGCGGGGATGGAGCACAGAATGGTCATCGCTGGGCCAAAATCCGCTAGTCCTTCACAGATATCTTTGGTCAATACAGCAATTGTAGAGTCTAAAAAGTCGATGTGATCTATGATCTGGCGGCACAGCCTGGCGTGATGGGAGTCGAATTTTGCGGCCAAAGCCTCTTCAAGCAGCGCGATCTTTGATCGCAACCTGCCTTGAGCCATCTGGGCGAGAACCTTTGGGTCCCGCTCTCCGGCGATCATTGCCTCGATGATCCCTTTAGACGAAGAACTCCATACCCCAGAGGCTACCGAAGTCAGCTTGATACCGGCATCTTGGAGCACTTTCTCCAAACGCTGTATCTCTTTGGAACGGGTGTCCACTTGGGTCTTTCTGTACCGGGTAAGGTCGCGCAACTCACGGATCTCTTTTGGCGGGACCAACGAGGGTCGCACCATACCATGGGCTGCAACATCAGAAAGCCACTCGGCATCAGATAGATCAGTTTTGCGTCCAGGGACGTTTTTTACGTGCTGGGCGTTGCAAAGCCACAGCTCGGGGACCAGCCCTTCGAGCGCGTAATATATCGGCTTCCAATATACCCCCGTCGCCTCCATTGCAACAGTGGTCACCCCAGCATCTACTAGGAACGATGACAACTCACAAAGACCAGCCTGTGTAGTTGTAAAGGTCTTTTTGGTCAACTCAATACCGGTAGGCCCCTCTATGCGACAGCACGCAACCACGCTATCGCGATGGATATCAAGGCCGGCGACTTTGTCTCTTATCTGTTTCACTTCTTTCACCTCATCAGTAAAGATTCTTGGGAGGTTGAAAGGCAAGGACCATGGTGAAGCGGAATCTGGAATTCGTGTTCGTAACGACAATCATTGGTCCCCAAGGGCCCCGCGCCAAACTTTTAACGCATACATGGTTGCAAAGAGCATACGGCGAGCCTGCCTAACAACCAACACCAGCATTACATCTTTCGGTGGTGGCCGTTAGGTCATGGTAACTTTTTCTTCCCCCGGAGGCATGGCTGCACCTTTGGTGTCAGGTTCATTCGCCCAGATGAACCAACCACGCCAGAGGTTTTCGTCATCAGAGCAAATGGCCCTGTCGAGAAGTATAACCCCGGACTGAAAGGAATGCTGGGCAAGCCACGTTCTTCCACTGGCGCTGGAAAGCTTGCGCCAAGAGCTCTGCTAACACTTTCTGCCAGCCGCTTGAAACACGCCAATAAGCCAGCAGCCTGCGTTGCACCCATCCTTAGGCTCCGAGAGCCTTATTGCATGAGGAAATCTCGAAGCCCAGGCGAAGGCAAAGGCAAGAGATTACCAGCCGTCAAACTCCGCGCTTTGATAGTCTGGAGCAACACCTTCAGCACATCTCACAGGGGGAGCGGTCAGCGACATGAGCAATTCCAACCACGTCTATTCCCCGATCCGTCGTATTGTCGCAGGACACGACGGATCAGGCAAATCGGTTGTAATCTCCGATGGCGAGGCGACAAACTTTCGGCAGCACGGAGAGCGCAGATCGACTCTGATGTGGGCGACCAAGGAGACCCCAGCAGACTTCCTGAACTTGGACGACGCAGGACAGTGGAATCTGGGCACTCCACCCCCACCTGGAGGGACACGCTTTTGCATCATTGAGAGTGCACCCGGTGCAACTTATCCCGCGATGCACAGGACCGACACGATAGATTACGTGATCTGCCTGAAAGGAGAGATTGCCATGGATTTGGACGACTCTACAGTGCTCATGAAAGCCGGCGATGTCCTGATTCAACTCGGAACCAATCATGGATGGCGCAACGAGAGCGACGAACCGGCTTTCGTAGCTTTCGTCCTGGTGGACGGGAAGCCGAAATTCGATCCCAGACTCCCACCTCCAAGGATCTGAACATCACCTTGAAGATGG
>JAJYVK010000496.1 GCA_021792075.1 Actinomycetes bacterium
TCGACCCAATATGTGATCTTTAGTGGCCTCCGGCAGAGCATCGAAGGCAAGGTGCATATTGCAGTAGATAGTATCTCCGCCTACATCTGGATTCTTGATGGACTGGAGTATGGTTGCCTTTGCCGGGATTGGAAGGTGAGATGAGTCAGAGTGCCAACCATCTCCGCCGTCGACCAGTCCCACAGCCGTGCCATCCGGCCTGATCTCATTCGAGAGGATCAATACCTCCTTGCACTCTGGGTGTGCGTACATCTGATTGATAGGAACTTCGACTGGGCCGAATCTTTCCGAAAAATCTTTAAGCTCCGTCGGCGCCAGTGCTTGATCGCGAAACACCAACACATGATTTCGGTTGAAGGCCTCCTGTGCCTCCCGCTGCATTTCGAAAGTCATACTCGCACAATCGAAATCAATAATTTCGGCAACCCAGTCATTGATTTGATTAACCTTGATTGGCATTATTCCCCCACTTGTTCTTAAATACGTAGTAAGGCTAATTGAAAAACTTGTTTAGAGAAGAGACTATCGCGAAGTCTGACAACACTTTGGTTTCCCCCCAATCTTCTCACACCCTAAACCGATAGAAGAGCCCAAGGATTGGCAAGGAATCGCAGCCACACTTCTATGCTTTAATCTCAACACTGGAGGCGTCAAAATGAACTACATCACCATGCTGAAGGGAAAGTTGCACCGAGTGAAGGTGACAGCAACCGAGCTCAACTATGAAGGATCCTGCGCTATCGACTCCGGACTGCTGAAATTGTCAGAGATCCGACCCCACGAACAGATTCACATCTATAACATAAACAACGGGGAGAGATTCATAACATATGCGATCGAAGCACCGCCCGGGTCAGGAACGATCTCTCTCAATGGTGCCGCAGCCCGTCTTGCAGCCGTAGGAGACCTGCTAATAATTGCTGCATTTGCCCAGGTGCCAGAGGAGTCTGCAGACGGTTTCCATCCCCTAGTCACTTACGTTGACGAATACAACCAGCCACTTACGAAATAGCCGCTGACACCGACGGCTCGGGATTCACAAAACCTGTTCAGAGCCTCCCAGAGTTTGACAATAACTCCCGAGCATGGTCTTTTGCTTTTTCCGACTCCTTGTGTCCCGATAGCATTCTGGCCAGTTCAGAGACCCGCTCTTCGCCATCGACTCGTCTTCCAATAGTGATGGTCCGCCCGTTCTCAACCCGCTTGCTGATTGCAATCTGTTGATTCGCGAAGGCTGCCACCTGGGCAAGGTGGGTTACCACGATTACCTGCTTTGTCGCCGAAAGCTCTGCCAACGCCTCACCAACACTTATGGCTGTTTTACCTCCAATTCCTGCATCGATCTCGTCAAAGATCATCGTGGGAACCCGAGTCCCGGACATCAGTCGTATCGCAAGCATCAAACGGGACAACTCCCCACCTGAGGCCACCTTCGACACCGGACCGAGTCTCTCCCCGGCATTTGATGAAAACATGAATGATACAGGATCACCTACGCCAGACTTCCCCAGATGAATTTCAAATCGCCCATTTGGCATCGCCAGTGAGCTGAGCCTTTTAGCGACCCCGCTGGAAAGCCTCTGGGCAGCTTTGAGCCTCGTTTCCAGAATCTCGCCTTCAAGCCGCCCGATCTCGGCAATATACTCCTGAATCTCCGCCTCCAGCCGCCCAGCCAAAATCTCAAAAGAGGAGAGCTCCTCAATTCTTGCGGCCACCCTTTCGCGATATTTAATCACCTCATTGAGGGTGTCACCGTATCTCCTCTTGATTTTGGAAAGCTCGAACAACCTTTCTTGGAGCTGTTCGAATCTGCCCGGGTCAGGGTCCAGTCGCTCTATCTCTAAGAGAATCTCGCGTCCGACATCCCTTAAGGAATCGATCTGCTCATTGAGGCGCTCGACGGAACTCGAATAGTTTTTAGTGTGTGCCAGTATCCTCCGTGCATCGCCAAGCTGATCCATCGCGCTGGGCTTGTCTTCCCCCTCGATGAGTAGCGCGTGCACCTGTTCAAGTGACTCTCGAAATTCGATCGCATGCGACAAAAGCTCCAACTCCTCTTTAATGCGAAGCTCTTCTTGAGGATCGTTGATCTTGAGCGCGGAAATCTCGTCGAACTCGGATTGGCAGATGGAAAGCTCCCTCTGTCTGGAACGCTCATCTCCGCCAAGTTCACTTAGCCTATTACGTGCCTGAGCCAGCCTTTGTTTGACCTCGGAAAGTTGGGAGTAGTCGATGGAACTAAAACTGTCCAAGGTTGCCGCCTGCGCAGATGACGAGAACAGCAACTGTGCGTCATGCTGGCCGTATACGTGAAACATCGAATAAGTGAGACTCGCAAGATCGCTCACGCGAGATATGGAACCATTGATATACGCCCTCGAGGGGTCGTCGCTTTGAATCTGCCGCGCTATCACGATCTCGTCCGACCCTTCGTGGAATCTTGCCTCCACCCGGGCGTACATTGCGCCGCTCCTGATGAGATTCATATCAGCACGCTGGCCGCCAAGCATCGAGAGTGCATCTACGATCAGTGTCTTGCCGGCTCCAGTCTCGCCGCTGATAACGGTCATGCCGGGACCAATGGAAATCGAGAGATCCTCAACCACTCCGAAATTTGTCACGTGAAGTTCTTCAAGCACGCCAATCCATCCAGATGTCGGA
>JAJYVK010000497.1 GCA_021792075.1 Actinomycetes bacterium
GCAGAAAGTACAAGCTAAATAGATACAAAAACAATCCATTACATATTATCATAACTCATCATCATACACAACCATCAATATCAATCAAATCAAATAAGCAACTTATTCATCATATAAATCCATATCCCCATCCGTCGAAACCTCATCCGAATCAATCATATCCTCATCATCCTCATCGGCATCCGGCAACTCATGATTCGGCAGAACCGTAATCCGTCCATCAACCATGACAACTCTCGCAACCTCTCCGTCGCGGATACTGCCCCGCAAGATAAGAATGGCCATTCGATTGAGTACCTCTTTCTCGATGATGCGACCAAGAGGTCTTGCGCCGTAGGCAGGTGAGTACCCGGATTCTCCGAGGTAGTCTTTAACTTCTTCGGAGCAGGAGATTGTGACGTTACGGTCGTTTTGTTCGAGGCGGCGCTGGACTTCCGCAAGGCGGAGGTCAACGATTTTGCGGATCTCGCGCTTGGTGAGGCGGTTGAAGATGACGGTGCTGGAGATCCGGTTGAGGAATTCGGGGAGGAAGTAGTCCCGCAGAGCACCCATGACAAGTTCGCGGGTTTGAGGGTCGATGGCGCCGTTCTTCAATGCTGGGCGTGCGAGGAACTCTGCACCTAAGTTGGAGGTCATCACCACGATGCAGTTGCGCGCGTCCACGATACGGCCTTGGCCGTCTGTGATGCGGCCGTCGTCCATGAGCTGGAGGAGGACGGTGAGGACTTCCTTCGCGGCCTTTTCAACCTCGTCGAAGAGGAGGATGGAGAAGGGGCGGCGGCGGAGGTTTTCTGTTAACTGGCCGCCAGCGTCGTGGCCGACGTAGCCCGGTGGTGCACCGATCATGCGACTGAGGGAGTGCCGTTCTTGGTATTCAGACATATCGAAGCGGATCATGGCCTTGGGGTCGTCGAAGAGGAATTCCGCCAGTGCCTTGGTAAGCAGTGTCTTACCTGTACCGGATGGACCGCAGAAGAGGAAGCTAGGTGGCGAGTTGGGGTTGCTGAGACCAGAGCGTTGAAGACGGATGGCGTTGGAGACAGAGGTTACAGCTTCCTTCTGACCCACGACGATCTTGCCAAGGTACTTCTCCATGTTGAGAAGCTTGTCCTTCTCGGTAGTCTTGAGGCGAGTCACGGGAATGCCTGTCCAGCGTGCGACAATTTCATTGATTTGATCAGGGCCAACCGCATCCGCAAGCAGGGACTCTTCATGGTCACCCTGGCGGGCCCGACGCTCCGCGTCAGCGTTAGCTCGGTCTGTTTCAAGTCTCTCGATCAACGTCTTGGTTTCGGGAATGGCGTAGTACTCCAAGTCGGCCGCAGTCTGGGTGTCGCCAGATCGTTCAGCCTCGTCACGCTTGACTTTGAGTGAGTCCAGCTTGATCTTGGCGTCCTGGATGGACTTGCTGCGCGCCTTTTCGCTCTCGTACTTCTCACGCATGGGCCGCAGTTCCTCAGTGACATTGGCCGCTTCTTGCTTGGCAGCCTCTAAACGCGCCTTGGAGGCGTCGTCCTTTTCACGCTCCAGAGCATGGATTTCAATTTGGAGCTGTCGCAGCTTGCGTTCGAGGGTGTCGAGTGCCTCAGGTTCGGATTCACGTGTAACACGGACGGCGGCAGCAGCTTCATCAATGAGATCAACAGCAGAGTCGGGCAGACGACGGGCTGTGAGATAACGCGATGCCAGAGTGGCTGCAGCGACAATAGCACCGTCCAGAATGTTAACACCGTGGTGCACTTCGTACTTCTCCTTCAGACCACGGAGGATAGAGATGGTCTCGGATTGCGAGGGTTCTCCCACCAGGACTTGCTGGAATCGTCGTTCGAATGCCTGGTCCTTTTCGATATACTTGCGATATTCGCCCAGAGTGGTAGCGCCAATGCAGTGCAACTGGCCACGGGCCAACATGGGCTTCAAGAGATTGGCTGCGTCCATGCCACCCTCGCCGCTGGAGCCCGCACCCATGAGCAGGTGAATTTCATCCACGAACAAGACAATTGTCTCCTTGGAGTCTTCAATCTCCTTCAAGACACCCTTCATCCGCTCTTCGAACTCTCCGCGGAACTTGCTTCCCGCGACCAGAGAACCAACGTCCAACGAGAGCAGACGGCATTGGGCCAGGTTGGCGGGAACATCGGCGTTGACAATACGACGGGCCAGACCTTCGACAACCGTCGTTTTACCAACACCAGGCTCACCAATGAGAACGGGGTTGTTCTTCGTCCGTCGACTGAGAATCCGGATAACCCGTCGAATTTCTTCTTCACGACCGATAACCGGATCAATCTTTCCTTCTCTTGCCAGCGATGTCATATCAATTGTAAACTTCTTCAAGTTCTCCGTCTCGCTCTCAGAGTCTGCAGTTTTTGAATCCACCCGCCTTGTGCCCCGGATCTGCTGAACAGCCGTATCGATCAATTTGACATTGGGAATATTCGCATCTGCCAAGCACCGCTGCACCTGCGAGTCCTGCGCAGTAGACAGAATTAAGTGATCAACAGCAACAAAGCTATCCTTTTGGGTCTTGGACAAATCGGTCGCGGAACGGATGACCTTAGCCAATGCGGGGGCCACACTGACTGTCTCCGGCGGGGGATCTTGGCTAGGTAGCCGGACAAGTTGTTTCATGAGAGAACGTTCGAGGAGCTGAG
>JAJYVK010000498.1 GCA_021792075.1 Actinomycetes bacterium
GGATTCGGTGGAAGGCGAGCCGGGGAGATGATGTTCGTCGATTCGGCGGGGGTCTCAAGCGGTTCTCTTTTTGGTGGTGCCGCTGATACTGAGATCAAGAGGCGTTGCAGCCGCATTTCGGCCTCCGGCGAATCCTTTGATTTGATGGCGGTGAAAGTTGGAGACAGGGACGCGGTTGCCGCTGGCCTTGCCTGCGGTGGCGAAGCAGACATTCTTCTGAATCGCAGCTCCGCTTTGCCTCCTGATTTTATAAAAGCGCTTGCTTCACGAGAACCGACAGCTCTGGCCACGGTCATTTCGGGCCGCCACAAGGGAACCGTCCTTGCCGTTTCTTCTGATCGAAGCGTGCGCGTCTCCGGAACAGATGTCAACCAGGAGCGATCACTGGATCTCTTGAAGCAAGAGTTTTTGCGGTTCTTTACGAGGAGATTGCCGACCCTTGGCGTTCAGGAGATTGAAGGCGAGACGGTCTCGTTTGAAATGTTTAGTCCGCCGACCCACATGGTCATCGTGGGCTCTAGCAACCTTGCCCAGGCACTGGTTAACCAGGGCAAGCTTCTCGGATGGTCCGCAACTGTGACAGATGATACTGACGAAGGATGCCTTCATGCGAGCGGCTTGGGCGGCAATGACGCACTGATAGTCCTGACTCACGATCATGGGATGGGGATTCCTATAATCGGCGAGTTGCTCAAGCGGGCACCGCATGTCTATATAGGTGCACTTGGCTCACGCCACACCCAACAGACCCGCACCGCTCTTTTGAGTGAGCTCGGCTTTTCGGACAAGGAGATAGGCCGAATCTGTGGTCCGGCGGGACTCGATTTGGGATCCAAGACCCCAGAAGAGACGGCCCTGGCAATCTGTGCCGAGGTCCTGGCCCATATCTCAGGAAGAGACGCCCAGCCCCTCAAGTACACCAGCGGTCCCATAAACGGTTGAAGCGATTCTATGTGGATGGAGTTCAGCCGTCGGCTGTCCTAGCCTCTTTCTTCGATATGCAAACGTGGCGATAACTGGGTTAGGTTATGTGACGGTTGGTTAAAGAAGAGAATTGTCTTTGAGCCAAGATTGGCCTGCCCGGTTTTCCTCTAGGCTCCTAGGGGGTAAGCGCGCGGTCTGAGTCTCGACGACTCGGTCCTTCGGCGAGCTGTAAATTCTAGTGAAAGTAGGAGGGTCAGTGAGTGGAGATCTGGCTCCATTGTCGAGCGATCTAGACGGTCGTTGCATAACGACGATACGCATGTTGAGCGTCGATGCTGTAGAGGCGGCGAAATCTGGCCACGAAGGGCTTCCGTTAGGTGCCGCGCCAATGGCATGGACAATTTGGAGTCGATTCTTGCGATTCGATCCTAGTGATCCTCATTGGCCCGGGCGGGATAGGTTTGTGCTATCGGCTGGACACGGTTCGATGCTTTTGTACTCGTTGCTCCATCTCTTCGGTTTCGACGTCACAATTGACGACCTCAAGAGCTTCAGACAATGGGGATCGAAGACCCCAGGGCATCCAGAGTACGGCCATACCCCTGGAGTCGAGACCACCACTGGGCCCTTGGGACAGGGGATATCGAATGCAGTTGGAATGGCTCTGGGCGAGGCGATGCTCGGGGCAAGACTTAACTCGTCGGGCGAGAGGATAGTTGATCATAGAACCTTCGTGATCGCCTCTGACGGAGACCTGATGGAGGGTGTCTCGAATGAGGCGGCCTCGCTGGCAGGACATCTGGGGTTGGGCAAGTTGATTGTGCTCTACGATCACAACTCGATTTCGATCGACGGACCCACAACCCTTGCGTTTACCGAGGACGTACTTGGACGGTTCGAGGCTCTTGGCTGGTCCACATTTTCCGTCGACGACGGAAATGACATCGATAAAATCTCCGAAGCCGTTCAAGAGGCGATCAATGACGGGGAGCATCCCAGCATCATCGCAGTCACCACCAAGATAGGTTTCGGGGCTCCGCATAAGCAAGGGACCGAGGCAGCGCACGGCGGCCCGTATGGAGCCGAGGAAACCAAGATTATGAAGGAGCGTTTTGGTTGGCCGGAACAGACTTTCTTTGTTCCAGACGATGTGAGTGCACATCTCGCAAGGATCATCGAAGAGAAGATCTCGGCTGCAAGCCTAGAAAAGGCGAGAGTTGCGAGCGTTGACAAGGGTCACAATGCTGTAATTTCGCATTGGCTCAGAGGGATGGCGCCGCCTTTTCCGAGCGATCTGCGGGCGCTAATGCCCAAATTCGAGCTGGGCAGCTCTCTGGCGACAAGGGCTGCATCGGGACGGGTGATAAAGACGATCTCTGCTGCTTGCCCGTCCTTGGTGGGAGGGTCAGCCGATCTGGTTGAGTCAACCTCTGTGGAGTTTTCCGAAGACGTGGTTTCGAGCACCAACTTTGGGGGTTCATTGATTCACTTCGGAGTTCGCGAGCACGGTATGGCAGCAATTCTCAACGGTCTTGAGCTTCATGGAGGGTTTCGCGTCTTTGGCTCGACCTTTCTTATCTTTTCGGACTATCTCAGGCCTGCGCTTCGGCTGGCCGCACTGATGGGAAACCCGGTCATCTTCGTCTTCACCCACGATTCGGTTGGCGTCGGTGAAGATGGGCCGACCCATCAGCCTGTTGAACAGCTCGAGTCGCTAAGAATGGTCCCA
>JAJYVK010000499.1 GCA_021792075.1 Actinomycetes bacterium
TATGCGGCTTTGGTGGAGTTGATCTCTTTCGGCGTCCAAATGACACATCTACAGGCCGTTCCCGGGTACTCCGAACCCGAGCCTTGGGGATCCGGAGTCGATCAGGATAGTTTGAGTGTGCAGTGCAGCTAAAGCAGCCAGATAGACCGCCGTGGTAGTCTTTCCAACACTGCCCTTGATGTTTGCGATTGTGTAGGTCATAAGCGCAATATACGGCCGATAAGTACCGGATGAAAAGACCGTACCGCAATGAATCATGGCGGAAGATCAATATGGAGTGGCCATCGCTCAATCAGCTTTGGCGGTGACTGGAGAGCGCACTATATAGCGCTTTCTACAGATGTAGTTCGCTCTGTCGTCATTTGCGCACATAGCCGACTGTAGAACTACAAGCACTGACCGTACGCACCGCCTGCCGGACGAAATACCCAAAATTCAAGAGCTTTTCTTAGGCCTGCGTCGACTTCAGCCATGATCCATAGTGGAAGAGACATGCAGCGTTTGTTGAGGTCGCTCTTGTTGAGTGTCACCACAGCGATTACATTGACCACCGAATTACGAGAAAGACCACTTACTTGCGCAGAGAGGAAGACATTGCCCGGCATGGCAGCAAGACGCGTATTCGAAGTAATCGCGAGCACCACTGCGGTCGCCAACTTGCTGCCGTTATAGGCATCTGAAGAGACCACTAGGACCGGGCGTCGTTTGGCCGACCTCGCACCGTCAGCGTCACCTAGCTCAGTTCAGTAGATCTTGCCTCGTGCTATTCCCATTCATCTTCCGTCGCAGCAAGCAGCGCCTTTCCGGCAGCCACGGCGTCACTTTGGGATACGTCCATCTCTTCTAAGAGATCGATTGCATCATCGATCAGGCCGGTAAGAGATTCCTTGTCAAGCTCATCGAGATAGGAGGAGACGCCTTTTGTGAAAAACTCTGAACGGTTCATCCCGAGTCTCTTGGCCTGCTCTTCAGCCTTGTGAAACGTGGCGTCTGGAATAGATATCGCTGTTTTCATCCTCAAATAGGATAACTCGCTATGACCACTTTGCTACGACATGGTCAATGGCCAGGTCAGGAGCGTGTGGGCTTGGGGATACGACAATTGTCGCCGCAGCTTCCTAGCAGCTTCCTACTCAGCAGTCCTTTGTGATATAGTGAATACAGGTATTCAAAAGAGGACACATTATGGCCACTTCCATCAGATTAGATAAAGATACAGAAGATCGCCTCGACAGATTAGCCGAGCATACTGGGCGCACAAAGGCGTACTATCTTCGTGAAATAATTACAAGGGGGCTAGACGATATCGAAGACTATTACCTTGCAGAGGCTACCGAAGAAAGAATTCGAAAGGGCGAAGAGCGCATTCTTAACCTAGAGGAAGTCGAACGAGATCTTGATCTGGAAGATTGAGATCTCTGAGTCTGCTGCAAAAGAGTTACTGAAGCTAGATAAGGCCGACGCTAGGCGAATTACCGGTTTCCTTAGAGAAAGAGTGGCTCGTCTAGACGACCCTCGTTCAGTCGGCCATTCTCTCAAGGGTCCTCGCTTTGGTGGGTATTGGCGATACAGAGTCGGCGATTACAGGCTCATCTGCAACATCTTGCAGGAAACGGTTACGATTCTCGTGCTGAGAATTGGCAATCGGCGGGATATATATAGCTAGCCATCCATGAGATCGAACTCACGCTATGTCCCCATTCATGATCTGTCGCGGCAAGCAAAGCCTTTCCAGCAGCTACGGCGTCACTTTGGGATTCGTTCAAGGTTGGAGCATCGCATTGACGGACCTCCCGGATCAGCTCGAGTGGCAACGTGCATTTTCAACTCATGCGCCCACTGAGATGCGTCAGCATAGCAAACATGAATCTGACGTGTATTCCTTCGCAGGGGCTTGGAAAGTTTCAATACCGTAGCTGTCGCTATGACCTTTAGCCAGATGAAAGTGGAGTTCCCTGGGTTTCAAACTCGCCGGCAACTGTGCCCAAACGCCCGGGTAAGTGCCGGTTGCTGGTGGTCTCTGGGGTTTTTCTCATGAAATGCTGACGAGCGATCCGTAGTGAAGCCATTTCCAGGCTATGGCAGCCTGAGAAACTGGCAACTCTATACAGCCGAGGCTCTGCGGAAAGCCGTAGCTTGCTCGTATGAACCCATGGATCGCCACGCTGCCGTCGATGTAGTTCACCCATTTGACGCCGTGATCGACGTAGTAAGAGCCATTTATGTTGGTTCCCCTCATTGTCTGAGTTGGGTAACGCATGTAGACGAAGAAGGTGCCTGTTGGTGTTGGCGTTTGAGGCAATCCCGTATTGACCAGAGTATGTAAGACGATGCTTCCATCGTGCCAAATGGTGATTGTCTCAGGAAGCGTCGTCGACACAGTTGTATAGCTGTATCCCTTGGTATTTGAAAGTCCAGACGCTTCGGCGTTCAGCAGGGTCGGCCACAGTTGTGGTCTTATGGAAGTGTAAGCTGGCATGCCGTTGCTTCGTTCGAAGGCTACCATGGCTCCCTGAGTCATCCTGTTGTCCACACCCGGCTGGAAAGATGATTGAAGCGAGGCTGGCGCATTTGGATAGCGGGGTGAAAAAGTTCCAGATACCGGAGAATAAAGCTGCCGCACCGGTGAAAGACTTGTCTGAGATGCCT